>JAEUIL010000223.1 GCA_016794255.1 Planctomycetaceae bacterium
CGTTCGTCCATGCGATCGCGAGCGCCGTAGACGTAGTCGCGTGGCTTCTCGGCCTGATGCTGACCCAGGAATGCTTGACCCTGCATGTTCGCCGGTGGTTTGATGCCCGCGATGGAAAGCACGGTCGGACCGAGATCGACAAACGCCACGAGATCATCGACCACGGACGCCGGCTTGATCTTCGCGGGCCAACGGATCACGAGCGGCACGCGTGTGCCCGAGTCGTACAACCACCGCTTGCCACGCGTCAGGCCACGACCATGATCGCCGTAGAAAAACACGACAGTGTTATCGGCGAGTCCGTCGGCCTCAAGCTCGGCCAGGATGTCACCGACGTGGTAGTCCATCGCCGTGACGTTGTCGTAGCAGATCGCCCAGTTCTTGCGAACCACCGGCGTGTCGGGCAGATAGGCGGGCAGCTTGGCCTGGGCCGGGTCGTGTCGTTGCGCTGCCGTCAGCCGACGCGTGTTCTTCTGGTATTGCTCGTCGGTTGGGCGTGATTGACTTTCGTGCGAGACGGTGTCGTTGAAGATTGCAAAGAACGGTTGCGATTTGTTCGGCCGATTGCGGAAGTGAGCTTTCGGGCCATTCTCGTCCCAGGCGTCTTTGGGGACCGGGAAGTTGTAGTCGGTCTTGGAGTTGTTCGTGCAGTAATAGCCGGCGTCGCGGAGATACGCGCTATAGGTGCGCCAGTCAGCCCGCGGCGGCACTTGCGAACGCATGTGATGCGAGCCGTTCGTGGTCGGATACATGCCGAGGATCAAGCCCGAGCGGCTGGGGGCGCAGACCGGCGCGTGCGAGAAGCACAGATTGTATCGGGCTCCTTGCGCGGCCAAGCGATCGACATTAGGCGTCACGGCGTACGCATCGCCATAGCAGCCGAAGTCGGGGCTCGTATCTTCGCAGGTGATCCAGAGGATGTTCGGCCGTGTGGCAGTGGCATCAGCGGCGAGTGAGTAATCGACGAAGAGCAAACAAGCCGAAACAAACGAAAGCGTCAGCAAAAGTAACCAACGAGGCATGACGAACAGCTCCTACGATGGCAAGCAGGCATGGCGACTGTGCCCATCGTAAACAGTGCTCGGCAACAACTCAATTTGGTCCCGGCCCAATTTTGTGGGAAACGAGGCGCTGAGGCCGATCGAGTTCTCTCGCCAGCACGCTTCATGGTCACTGCGTTAACCACCGCTCGTCAAATTTCGGTGCTGGTTTCTCTAATTGCGCAAAACCAGGCTTGTCGATCAACGCCCCTTGATTGTGTGGGTCCCGCACAGCGTTCCCCTTGGGGGTCATGAGCATGATATAGACATAGTAGTTGATCTTTTCGCTCAGAATTTGGCCGTGACCATCGCAGAAGATGACGTTTACTCCGCCCGGATGATTCGATGAAGGACGGGCATAAAAAAAGTTCTGTGAATCATCATCTTCATGACCAGAATCACGTAACTGCATTCCGACCGAACTGTGTGTGCCCGCTGATTCGATGGGGCTGATCTGACGCCCGATTCCCTCATTGATGCGGCAGACGTTTCGCGGGGGATTAACGGTAGGAACCGGGCCACTAAAGTCAACTTCTTCCGTCGGTCTCGCCCAACTGAAACCGAGGAAGCGCTCGTCCGTATCGAGATAGCTGCCAGCGTCGACGTTCTCGGAAAGCATCAATGTATATTGCAATCCATCGCCACGACGATCGATGAACGCACTGTTGACGGTGGTAAATGGAGGATTGGGTTCCAGATCACTCAACTGCTTCGGATGATCGGTAAAATGGTCGTGGAACACGCCATTCTCTCGAAAGTCCCTCGCGCCCGGTGTCGAACCGTCACGCATTCCGACATTCACGACAATGCTCATCGGTCCTCGATCAACAATGAGTGGTGGATCGCTGGGGCAGACTATGAGTTCAATGTATGGAAAGAGATATTTGTCCGAGGCTTTCCATTTCGGCCTTTCCTTCACGCGAGACGAGTCGATGTGAGGAGCCAATTCCACAATCCAAGACACCGCCGTGTCTTGACCTTGCATCGTCAATGGATAAGGCGAATAAGGACCGGACGGCGCTTTGAAACTACTGCCGTCCTCCATGGGTTGAAATGATTTATAGCCAGGATACGTAGAGCGGGTACTGCGCGACTCGTAGTCCTGCAAGGCTAAGCCGAACTGCCGCATATTGCTGAGACAAACGCCTTGCCGCGCCCTTTCACGGGCGGCGCCCACTTCTACGATCAACAAGCTGGTCACCACCATCACGATGACGAGGGTCACCACGAGATCTCTGCGGCCAAATCCCGTGCGACCGGAACGACACATGTGCATTCCCCTTTTCGAGTGCGAAGTCACACCCTTGCTGACCGCGCGTTGCGCTAACGGGCCAGTCATCGAACTCCGCGTTCCGAGCGCAATTATATCGCGTAACCAGTGTATTCGCATCGTGCTCGAATCAATTTGGATCGGAGTTTTTTTCGAATTCTATGCGAGTCAAGGCACTCACCGTTTTCGGAGCCCTCGTGGCGGGCGTTGCGGGCACTGATCGATTACATGGGCGAACACGGGTGATTTACTTCTTGGGAAGAAGGGGTCATGTGATGAAACTGATCGCGCTTCGAAACTGGCGTCGAATTGGCCTTGTCTAGGGACGGGTGTTACTATGGATTGAATCCCGATCGAATCACGTCAAGCGGCTATGTTTTATTACCCCATTCCGATTGCTGTGCGTCACACGAGCCGAGTCGCGGTGGCGTTGGTGGCTGCGGTGTTGATCTGCGGAGGGATCGCCGCCTCGTCGGCATGCGCCGAGATGGTCGAGATTGCACCGGCCGAACGCTTGCGAATCAACACCAAGCTGCGCTCCAAGGTCGAGACAACGCGATTGGAGGCGATTGAACGGCTCGCACAATCGCCAAGCGTCGACTCGCTGCGGCTGCTGATCGACGCGGGACTTGCCGATTCGGCCGAGACCGTGCAGCTGGCGGCATGTCGGGCGGTGGTGCAGTTCGTCGAGCAACCAGAGCTACGCGAGGCGCTTCAACAACGGTTATTGCGCGAGTCGCAGGCCGCACAACCAAATCCCGTCGCGGTAACGCTGCTGCGAGTCGCGCTGCAAACGCTTTCGGCCAATGAGCCGATCCCAAATGACGATTGGTTCAATACCAAGTTTGTCATCACACGGCATGCGGCGCCGTTGGCGATCATGCTGGCCGACCAACTCGCCAGTCGAGCCGAGCGGACCGATGTGCCGACGCTCGTGAATCTGTTGCGGACCAAGCTGGCCGAGAGTTTTCCGGTGCGACGCGCTGCGGTGCAAACGCTGACGCGCATCGAAGCGGTTGAAGCGATCGAGGCGTTGATCGCCGAACTGCCCAGGTTCTCGGGCGAGACGTTGCTCGACGCGGTCGAGTATCTGCAACTGGTAACGCAACAGCGGCTGACCGACTCGGCCCACTGGTCGCAGTGGTGGCAGGCCAACAAGGCCACGTTCGAGTTTCCCTGGCCTTTAGTGCGTCCGCGGGGTCGCACGATCTTGAACACGCCCGTGGCCGCTGGCGAGTCAACGTATTACGGCATGCCGATCTACGCCAAGCGTGTGGTGTTTGTGCTCGACGGCTCGGGCAGCATGTCGGGTGTGAAGTTAGCCAAAGCTCAAGACGAACTGGCGCAAGCGATTGTCCGCTTGCCGGCCGATGTGCACTTTGGCATCGTGGTCTTCAATTCCGACGTGCTCCGCTGGCGACCGGCGCTGGTGCCGGCTGAGCGAGGCAACAAGGATGCGGCGCTGCAGTTCGTTCGGCGCATCGTCGCTCAGAACAACACCAGCACCTTTCCTGCATTGCAAACCGCGCTCGGGTATGATGCCGAGGCGGCGTACTTGTTGACCGACGGCGTGCCAAGTTCCGGCCGGATCGTCGCTCCCCCGGCGATCGTGGCCACGATTACGCAACAGAATCGTCTGCACCGCCAGTCGATCTATACGATCGGCGTGGGGGCGGACATCGCCGGTCCCGAGTTCGCGACGTTTCTGCGGACGCTGGCCGAGTCGAACCGTGGTGCGTATCGGTCGGTGGAACCGTGAGGGTGCGAAAGTGGTGTTTGTTTCATGGCGCGAAACCGCAAGCGAGCGTCACGAGTCGATCGAGCTC
>JAEUIL010000263.1 GCA_016794255.1 Planctomycetaceae bacterium
GTTGGCGGCGGCGTGACAGGCGTGGTCGCAGCTACGGTCGGGGCGACAGTCGTCGTTGGAGACGCACTCGGGACGGGTGGCGTGGGTACGACGGGAGAGGGTTGCGCGACCGGCGGGATGTTGCCCGTTGGGGGCACCAGCGGTGCGGTCACGGTCAATGGCGAGGCACTCGGAATCGCCGATGATTTTGGTGCCGCAACCGATGCCATGCTGGGAAACTCGGTCGATTTGACCGGCTCGCGCTGCGTTTCGCCGCTCGACTTGCCGCGCGTCGGCGGATGGGCCGGCGTGTCGGTCGATGAATCGACATTGAGCACGACCGTCCACGAAGTCCCCATAACGGCCCACAGCGGCACGAGAATCATGCACGCAATGATGATCGCCGAGCGAATCGTGATTTCAGTCGATCGGTCCATCCCGAGCAATCTCGTAGCGTCATTCGACACGGTCCCCACAGCGGGTCGAGATAGTACGCGGCCCGCGGCGTGGCAACAATGTCACTCGGGCGATAGCGGTGCTGGCTTGGCACTCGGCGCAGAGAAGGCAGATTTAACACGGAGAGCACTGAGAACACGGAGAAAGCACGGAGGAAATTCGGACAGATATGAGGAGAAAAGTCGCCTCGTGGTCCGCGCCGACTTATGGTTCCGCTCGTATTAACTCAGCTCTTCTCCTGTCTTTTTCTCTGTGTCCTCCGTGCTCTCCGTGTTTAACTCTTCATTCCCCGCTCAGATATTTCCGGAAGAACTCGGTCTGCGCTTTCCGCGCCGCTTCGTCGAAGAATCGCAAGCCACCGTGCGACGCGCCGTCGAACACGATCAGTTCGGCCGGCAGCTTGAGTTCGGCGTAGGCGTCACGCAGTTTTTCGCTGTGAATCAGATGCACTAAGCGATCCTCCGAGCCATGCATCATCAAGACGGGCGCATCGTCCTTGGTCACGTGTAGCACCGGGCTCGCGAGTTTGACGAGTTCGATGCACTCGGTCGGCTTCTGACCGAAGAGGTGATACAACGGACTGCTGGGCAAGTCGATGAACGTGGGAACCGTGTTCACGATCATATGCAAGTCCGTCGGGCCATACAGATTGAGCACCGCTTGCACGCGACTCGAGACATCCGTGTGTTTGCCGACGTCGCCTTCGAGTTCTTTCATGTCCCCGGTAGTCCCTAAGAGCGAGACCAGATGCCCGCCGGCCGAACCGCCGCCAACCCCGATGCGACCGGCGTCGTAGCCATGTTTCTTTGCTTGAGCTCGCAGGAAACGAATCGCCGCCTTACAATCGTGAATCTGAGCCGGGAACGGGGCGACATCGGTGAGTCGATAGTTGATGCTCGCGACGGTGAAGCCTTCGTCGGCGAGGTACCGGATCGGGCAAAAGTCTTTGCTCCCTTTTCGCCAACCTCCGCCGTGAATCCACACCACCAGCGGCGAGTTTTGCCGTTGTTTTTCAGGCAAATACAGATCGAGCGTGTGGTGCGGTGACTCGTTGCCGGCGTAGTTGAGGTCCCGAACCACCGCGGCCGTTGTCGACAGCGGAGGCGCGGCGTTCGCGGTGGGCAGTGACGTTTCCAGTTCCGCGATGACCACGGTGACGAACAGGAACCAATGACAGATAAGCGGAACTCGTGAAACGAATCGGTATGGCATAACAAACCTTTTGACACTTGATGCGGACAGTCGGCCCTGATCGCTGTCCATGCGGGATTTTACCCCGGTCCTGGGTGATAGTCTCGCGATGATTTTTGTTTAATCGCGGTATGAGCGGGCCTAGAATGCGGCGGTTCGTGAGTTCGCCAATCTCTTATCGCTCATGGGAGTCGTTCCCGATGCGTCGCAATCAACCTTATTTTTGGATCGTGTTGCTCCTGGTGAGTGCATGGGCGACGGCAAGGGCCGAGTCGCCGCGTTGGACAAAATTGATGCCGCACTTCCAGCCGCCGGCTCCGTTCGCTGGCGATCGAGGAGATTTTCGTTCGCCGTTGAAATTTTACGACGGCCAGATGGTGCAATCGGCTACCGATTGGCAGCATCGTCGGGCCGAGATTTTGGCCAAATGGCACGAATTACTCGGTGGTCCGTGGCCCGAATTGCTCAAACACCCGCAGATCAAAAAGGTCGCCACCGAACGGCGCGAGAACTTCACGCAACAGGCCGTGCTCGTCGACATTGCCCAGGGCAAGCGGGCGGAGGGATACCTGCTCGTGCCCGATGGCAAAGGTCCGTTTTCGGCGGTGTTGGTGCCGTTTTATGAGGCCCGTTCGAGTAGCGGACTGAGCGAGAAAGGCCGCGGCGAGTATGACTTCGCGCTACAATTGGTGCGGCGGGGATTCGTGACCCTCGCGATCGCGACGCCGGGGTCGGTCGAGCATCCTGCGTTGGCCGGTGATACCCGCAAGCTGCTCGTGATGGCGGGGGATGAATTCCGTCGGCAACCGTTGTCGTACTTGGCTTACGTGGCGGCGAATTGTCACACGGCCTTGGCCCAACAGCCCGAGGTCGATCCCGCGCGGATCGGCATCGTCGGGCATTCTTACGGCGGCAAGTGGAGCATGTTTGCCTCGTGTTTATACGACAAATTTGCCTGTGCCGTGTGGTGCGACCCGGGCATTGGCTTTGACGAAGCGAATCGCAACGTGAACTACTACGAGCCCTGGTACATCGGTTGGGAGCCTGGCAAGAAACGCCTGCCGGGCGTGCCAAGCGCCGAGAATCCGCGGACCGGTTTGTACAAGCAACTGTACGAGCAGCGCGAGCACGATTTGCTCGAGTTCACGGCGCTCATCTGTCCCCGGCCGGTGTTGATCTCGGGCGGCAGTGAGGATCCGCCGCAGCGTTGGAAGCAGCTGAATCACCTGATCGAAATCAATCGCGTGCTCGGCGAGAAAGATCGCGTGGCAATGACCAATCGCACGGGTCACACGCCCACGCCCGAAGCGATCGAGGTGATTGGGCTGTTTTTCGAGGAGTTCTTGGGGCGGGATTAGTGTGCATCAGGCCGCGATTGGCGTTCGCGGTCACGGCGCGAAACCGCCAGCGAGCTGCTTTGCGGAGTTGACTGGAGCAGCGATCTTCGTTGTGCCGAGTCTCTGAGTCGACACGCTCGCCCCTCGGAGTAACGGATTTCTGCTCGACTTTGTTGCCTGCGGAAGCTGTGCCGGCGCGCGGAACGCAAGTCGTCAACGAAAACTCTCGTGCGGAACCCAAAATTCGCAGCGACCCCCGATTGACTTCAGTGCGGTTGACCAGTAAATTCACCGATTCCCCGCTAAGCCCGGGGAGCAAGCGAGCAACTTGCCTTGGCCCGAAGTCGTGGCCGGTTGGAGTTGTTTGCCCAAAGAAGCACGAACTGTGGACAGGAGCTAGCTGTGGCCGGTCAGACGAGTGAAGTGATTCGCATCCGAATGGAAGCTTACGACCATTCGGTTCTCGACCAAAGCGCGGCCGAGATCGTCGATACCGCCAAGCGGACTGGCTCCGAGGTTCACGGCCCGATTCCGCTTCCGACGCGGATCGAGCGTTACACCGTGCTATCAGGTCCGCACATCGATAAGAAGGCGCGTCAGCAGTACGAAATCCGCACGCACAAGCGTGTGATTGATATCGTGCGTTCGACCGCCAAGACGATCGAGGCCCTGAATAAGCTCAGTTTGCCGGCGGGTGTCGACATCAAGATTAAAGCATCGAGTCGGCACTAACCGACTGATGTTGGACCGAAGGTGTTGGCGTCGGCTGGCTCTGTGAGGCTGGCTATTGGTTGATCGCCGGTGGTTTGTTGACCTCGGGCGGCTCCTAAAACTTGGAAATAACATGGATTGGATGCAAGCGTGGGTAAGCTATCGCTAGGCGATAGTCTCCCGGCTGCGACAAACCACAAGGTTCACTGCTATGGCACTTGGATTACTCGGCCGCAAGGTCGGGATGACGCAGATTTTCTTGGAAGACGGTTCGGTCGTGCCCGTTACGGTGCTCGAGGCTGGCCCCTGTCCGGTTCTGCAATTGCGTACCACCGATCGCGATGGTTACGAGGCCGTGCAGCTTGGGTTTGCCGATCGAGATCGTGAGCGGACTTCCCGCAGTGGTCGTGGTCAAGTCGCTCAATTGGATAGCCGCCGCTCGAAGCGTCGCAAAGACGCCGGAATCGAGCCTCTCGCGCGTGCTAATTGCGAACCGCAACGCTTTGTTCGCGAAATCCGTGGTCCTGCCGGCGAATTGAAGGTCGGCGATTCGGTGACCGTCAAGGGCTTCGAGGGTGTCGTCGCGGTGGATATCACCGGCACGATCAAAGGTCGCGGCACCGCCGGCTTGATGAAGAAGTGGAATTTCAAAGGGCAACGCGCCACGCACGGTGTGAAGAAGGTGCACCGTCATAGCGGTGGTACGAGTGCCAATACGTTCCCGGCCCGCGTGTTCAAGGGCAAGAAGATGGGCGGTCGCTGGGGTGCTGAGCGTGGCACGATCCGTAATCTCAAGGTGGTTCGCATCGACGAAGAGAAAAATCTCTTGTTGGTGCGTGGTGCCGTGCCGGGCCCGATCGGCGGCTTTGTGATGGTTCGCCCGACGAATTTGGTTCGTGGCGCAGTGCAAGTCAAAAAGAAGAAGTAGTTGTCGCGCGGGTCGCGTGAACGTCGTTGAGTAGGATTGTAAAACATGGCTAGTCTGACTGTTTATAACCGCAGTGGCAAAGAGGTCGGTACTTACGAGATCGATCCGGCTGTGATTGCGCCTAAGATCAGTAAGCAGCTGTTGCACGACGCCGTCGTGATGTACCAGCGCAACCTGCGTCAAGGGACGGCCAAGACCAAGACTCGCACCGAGGTCGCTGGCTCGGGCAAGAAGATGTATCGCCAGAAAGGCACCGGCAACGCGCGGGCTGGTTCGCGTCGTAGCGGTGTGCGTCGTGGTGGTGGTCATATCTTCGCCAAGACGCCGCGTGACTGGTCGTACACGATGCCGCGCAAGGCTTTGCAAGCCGCCACGCGGATGGCGATAGCCTCGAAGTTGCAAGATAACGAAGTGGTCGTGATCGACGAGTTGTCGTTCACCGGCCCGAAGACCAAAGAGATGGCCACGATTCTCAAGGCGCTGAAGATTAGCGACACGAGCTTGTTGGTGGCGATCGCTGATTTCGATCAGCAAGTGTATTTGAGTGCTCGCAACATCGATCGCGTTGAGATTTCGCCGGTGTCGCAATTGAATGCGTTGGCCGTGCTGAAGCCGCGGAAGATGTTGGTGACGAAAGCTGCCTTGGACGCGATCAAGGATCGGGCGGCCAAGAAGGCGGTTTAGTCGGTTCGTTGCCGGAAGTTAAATCACGCTGAAACAAGCGATAGATAAGGGTTGCGGTTATGTCGGAAGTCCTCAATCGAGGTGTTGAACTCGCTCCGCACGAAGTGATCTTGCGGCCGTTGGTGACCGAGAAGGGCGTACATCGCTCGTCGCGGCACAATGCGTATGCGTTCGAGGTCAATCGGCTCGCGACGAAAGGTGACGTTCGATCGGCGATCGAGCACTTGTTCAATGTCAAGGTGTTGAAGGTTCACACGGCGACCGTGAAGGGTAAGCCGCGGCGTGCCCGGTTCCGCTCGGGTAACACGGCCGACTGGAAGAAGGCGACCGTCACGTTGAGCGAAGAGCACAAGATCGACTTCTTCTAAGCGAGTGGATTCGTTCGGTTCGTTAGGTAGTTAAGTCGATCGCCGTCAAGCATAAAGAGTTACAGTCATGGGTATCCGTCAATACAAGCCAGTCACCGCCGGTCGCCGTGGCGCCAGCGTCAGCGATTTCGCTGAGCTGACCAAGGGTGCCAAGCCCGAGAAGAGCTTGCTGCTGCCGAAGAAGCGCAAGGGTGGTCGCAACAATCAGGGTGTCGTGACGTCGCGCTTTCGTGGCGGCGGTCACCGTCGGGCGTTGCGATTGGTAGACTTCCGCCGCGCGAAAGACGGTGTCCCCGGTACGGTCGATTCGATTCAATACGATCCGAACCGCAATACGCGCATTGCGTTGATTTTCTACGTCGATGGCGACAAGCGGTACATTCTCGCCCCTCACGGTTTGAAGGCTGGCGATCAGGTGTTGAGCGGCCCGGATGCTCCGCCCTCGATTGGCAACTGCCTCCCGCTGAAGAACATTCCGTTGGGTACCTCGATTCACAACATCGAGATGCAGCCCGACCGGGGTGGCAAGTTGGTGCGTGCCGCCGGTTTGGCTGCGACCTTGATGGCTCGCGATGCCGATTGGGCGCAGATCACGTTGCCGAGCGGTGAAATTCGCCGTGTGCCGGCTGCTTGCCGAGCGTCGATTGGCATGCTCAGCAACCCGGACGACATGAACATCGTGTTGGGTAAGGCTGGCCGTAAGCGTTGGTCCGGCCGCAAGCCGCACAACCGCGGTACGGCGATGAACCCGATCGATCACCCGCACGGTGGTGGTGAAGGCCGCACTAAGGGTGGTCGTCACCCGGTGAGCCCGTCGGGCAAGCTGGCCAAGGGTGGTCGCACCCGCAAGCCGCGTAAGCCGTCGAGTTCGGCGATCGTGCGTCGGCGTCGCAGTCGGCGCTACGGCCAAGTGTCGATGAAGTAGTGCATTGAGAGTCGTGCGAGTTCGGTAAGTGGTATTGGATTGAGTACACAGGATCGTTAACCGCCATGGGACGTTCGCTTAAAAAAGGCCCGTTTGTTGATCCGAAGTTGTTTGTCAAAGTCGACAAGCTCAACGAGACGGGTCGCAAAGAATCGATCAAGACTTGGTCGCGCCGCTGCACGATCGTCCCCGAGTTCGTGGGTCACACGTTCATGGTCCACAACGGTCGTCAGCATCTGAAGGTGTTTGTGACCGAGGATATGGTCGGTCACAAGCTCGGTGAGTTTTCGCCAACGCGCACGTTCCGCGGTCACGGTGGCAAGACCAAGGCCGAGGCCAAGTAACGAACACCGGTTCGGTAACGAGATTGGAATGATGCTTGGCGGCCAAAACGGCAGTCAAGATTTAGCAACAAGACGAGTGGAATCATGGCATACCTCGCAACTCATCGCTTCGCCCGGATCAGCGCCCGCAAGGTGCGTCCGATCGCGGATTTGATTCGCGGCAAGCGCGCTGAAGAGGCGTTGAACATTTTGCGTTTCCAACCGCACCGCGGTGCCCGGCTGTTGGAGAAGGTGTTGAAAAGCGCCCTGGCCAACGCCGAAGATCGCCGTGCACGCGACCTGCGCAACTTGGTCGTGACCGACTGCCGGGTCGATGGCGCACCGATGTTCAAACGCATTCAGCCTCGTTCGCGCGGCCAGGCGTTTATGATCCTCAAGCGTAGCAGTCACATCACGATCGCCGTCGATGGCAAGCACGAGAACGTGCATGGCGTCGAAGACGAAGAGTAATCCAAAACCAGCACAGTCGAATCTTCCCAAGACACGCGGATAGAGAGTTTCGCTCATGGGTCAAAAAGTTAACCCAACTGGCTTTCGCACCGGCATCATGATCGGTTGGAAGAGCCGCTGGTACGCCTCGAAGCAAGAATACAGCGATTTGCTGATCGAGGACTTCAAGATTCGCAAGTTTGTCAAGGAAAAGTATCGCCACGCCGGCATCCCGAAGATCGAGATCGAACGGACCCGTGACGAAGTGAAGGTCATCATCCACACGGCTCGTCCGGGTGTGATCATTGGCCGCAAAGGTCAAGACGTCGAGCGTCTGCAAGCTGAGTTGCAGGATCTGGTCGGTCGTCGCATCAACATCAAGATTGATGAAGTCGGTCGTCCCGAGATTATGGCTCAGTTGATTGCCGAGGACATCGCCGAGCAGTTGGCCAAGCGTGCGAGCTTCCGCCGCACGATGAAGCGAGCGCTTGAGCAAACGATGGAAGCCGGCGCAAAAGGGATCAAGATTCAGTTGGCGGGTCGCTTGGGCGGTGCCGAAATGGCCCGTTGCGAGAAGGCGATCTCCGGCTCGATTCCGCTCGCCACGTTGCGGGCGAATGTCGATTACGGTTCAACGGAAGCGTCGACGCCGCAAGGCAATATCGGCGTGAAGGTTTGGGTTTACCAAGGTGAGTACGAGGACGTAGCCAATGGCGCTAATGCCCAAGAGGGTGAAACACAGAAAAAGCCAAAGAGGACGTATAAGAGGTAACGCGACCCGCGGTACCCGCGTCAGCTATGGCGACTTCGGCCTGCAAGCCCTGCAGGGCGGTTGGATCAGCGCTCAAACGATTGAGGCCGCTCGTATCTCCGCTCAGCAATACCTGCGAACCGAAGGCAAGTTGTTCATCCGGATATTCCCCCACAAGTCGATCACGTCGAAGCCGCTCGAGACCCGCATGGGTAAGGGTAAGGCTGAGCCGGATTACTGGGCCGCGGTCGTGAAGCCGGGCCAAGTGATGTTCGAGGTGGGTGGCGTTTCGGAAGACGCGGCGAAGCTCTGCTTCCGTCGATTGGCGTTCAAGATGCCGATCCCGGTCAAGTTCGTGAAGCGTCGCGTGATGTAGTTGCAACGTGAGATGGCGCTGGGTGATTCGGTTCACCGGCGTGGATGACTAGATTTAGTATTTAGCCGATACGTGGGATCATGACCAAAGCTTCTGAACTACGCGAGATGAGCGATGAGCAGTTGCAGCTCAACATCAAAGATGCTGCCGAGCAACTGTTTAAGCTGCGCATCAAGGCGCAAACCGACCGGCTCGATACGCCGAGCGAACTGCGGAAGCAACGACGGTTGATCGCGCGGATCAAAACGATTCAGCACGAGCGTGCGGCCAAGCAGTCGTGATCAAGTCGAGAATTCGTGAGCGCTCGAAACCAGGAATAGAAGCAGCCATGCCCAAGCGTGTCGTTACCGGTGTTGTGAAGACCGACCGTATGCAAAAGAGTCGTCGCGTGGAAATCGCGCGGCTCGTGAAGCACCCCAAGTACGGCAAGATCTTGCATCGCAAGACGGTTTGCCACGTGCATGACGAGAACGAAGAGTCGCACATTGGCGACACGGTCGAGATTCGCGAGTGCCCGCCGAAGTCGCGGCTCAAGCGTTGGGAGTTGGTGCGCGTGGTCGCCAAGAGCACGGCGGTCGACATCGCGGCAATGCGAGCGGCCGACAAGCTGGCCCAAGCCCGTAAGCAAGAAGGCGAAGTGTAGGCCGGTTGGATCGTAAGATCGGCAGTATCGAGCAGCAGATTGGCGTAAGCGATCGCGAGCCTCAGAGAGTTGAAGGTGATTTATGATTCAAATGCAAACCCGCATGGCCGTGGCCGACAACACCGGGGCCAAAGAGGTCATGTGCATCAAGGTGCTTGGCGGTTCGAAGAAGCGTTTCGCCGGCCTGGGTGACATTGTGGTCTGCTCGGTCAAGTCGGTGATCGCCGGCAGTGAAGTTAAGAAGGGTTCGGTCGTCAAAGGTGTCGTCGTACGAACTCGCCAGCCGACGCGGCGGACCGACGGCAGCTACGTTCGCTTCGATCAAAATGCTTTGGTGCTGATCGACAACGACAAGAACCCGCGCGGCACCCGCATCTTCGGTGCGGTAGCTCGTGAGTTGCGGGAAAAGAACTTTATGAAGATCGTCAGTCTGGCTGCGGAAGTGGTCTAGGAAACAAGCTTTGCGATTCGGCCGCATTGGCCGGCGCTCTTCGACAGGTGAGAACATGCGGATTCGAGTCGGCGACACAGTGGAAATCATCGCGGGTAACGACACCGGCCAACGTGGCAAGGTGCTCAAGGTCGATCACAAGCACGGCAAGCTTGTGGTGGAAGGGATGAACCGCGCGTTCAAGCATTTGCGACGCAGCCAAAAGAACCCACAGGGTGGCCGGTTGTCG
>JAEUIL010000296.1 GCA_016794255.1 Planctomycetaceae bacterium
TCTGGGGGACCGGCTTTGTGATCGTGGCGTGGCTGGCGTTCTGGCTAAACACGCCGAGCGCGCCGCGCGACGGGCTTATCGCCGGGCTGACGACCGCGTGGGGATTGCGTTTGTCGGTTTACTTGCTGTGGCGAAACTGGGGCCATGGCGAAGATCGACGTTATCGGGCCATGCGCGAGTCGAACGGAGCCCGTTTCTGGTGGTGGAGTTTGCTGAGCGTGTTCTGGTTGCAAGCGGGCATCTTGTGGTTCGTATCGCTACCGATTCAAGTTGCCATCGTGACCCGCGGCGAAGGTGCGCTCGGCTGGCTCGACGGCGCGGGCGTGATCGTCTGGACGGTCGGATTGGTGTTTGAAGCGGTCGGCGACTGGCAACTGTCCCATTTTCGCGACGATCCTGCGAACGCTGGCCGAGTGATGGATCGGGGCTTGTGGCGTTACACGCGGCATCCGAATTACTTCGGCGACTTTTGCATCTGGTGGGGCATTTACCTCGTCGCGGCATCCGCAGGCGCCGGTTGGACCGTGCTTGGCCCGCTCGTGATGTCGATTTTTCTGCTCAAAGTTTCCGGCGTATCGCTGCTCGAACAAACCATCGTCGACCGGCGACCCGAATATGCCGCGTATCAGGCACGCACGAACGCATTCTTCCCCGGCCCGCCAAAGCAGTGATTTTTCGGAGGTGTTTCGGCATCACACACCCGAGCGTGAGCGTCATCTTCTGTGAGGCTTTCGCCGCCCGTACCCGTTACCGACTCGGTTCGCTCAAGAATATCGTCCTGATGTGACAGGCCGCGTCGGAGCCTGCCGCGCACCAACGCATTCCGCCCACTTCAACCGTTGGCCCACGATCGTGTGGCACGAACCTTCCACCGGGCCGGAAGCAATCTGTCATCGATTCGACAAGTTTCGTGGGTAATCCCTTCCACTAGCGGACATGCCAGCTGCACTCGGTTGGCAGCGTGTTGATTTATTCCGTAGCACGGGCATCTTGCCCGTGTTTTGTGACGCGAATCACGGGCAAGATGCCCATGGTACGACACTAGTGAACCAGCATGAAATCGCGGCTGTTGAGCAGCGCCCACATGAAATCCTGCGCCGCCTCGAGCCGCTTGGCCGCGTAGCCTTGGAAGTGCTCCGTGGCTAGTTTCAACTCACGCGCCGTGGGCTGGCGGCAGATGCTCCAGAGATACAACTGCTCGATCAGCTTGGCGTCGTCTTTCTCCTGGGCGACGAGTTTCGCCACGCGACTTTGCGGCGCGGTGAGCCGGCCGAGAATCGAGCCGCCGTTGATAAAGTACAACGCCTGGAGCATGTTCGAGCCGTCGTCGCGCTCGCATTCGCACGCTTCCATCCGCTGCGGCTTGCCGAACAGCTTGAGAAACTCGCTCTGAATGTTGGCGTCGGGCAGTTGGCGAGCACTGAACCCGGCCGGGGCACCCGGAAAGTTCTCGGGCACGCCCGTGGTCTGCACCAGTGTATCGAGCAACGACTCGGCCGGCAGTCGTCGCGCGATGAACCGCGAGAAGTTCGCGTCGTCGTGTTCGTTCGACGCGTTCGATTCGCTGCTCCGCCCGTAGGTTTCCGAAGTGACAATCACCCGCATCAAATGCCGCACGTCAAAGTTGTGTTCGATAAACTCGCGGGTCAGCCCGTCGAGCAACTCGGGATTGATCGGCGGATTGGTCGAACGCAAATCGTCGACCGGATCGATGATCCCGCGATGAAAGAAATAGCTCCAGACGCGGTTGGTCATGCTCCGCGCAAAGAACGGATTCTCGCGTGCAGTCAGCCAACGAGCGTAACTCTCGCGGCGATCGACGCCCGTCGCCAGCTGAGGTTCTTCGCCGCCGAGAAATCGCGGCGGTTGGGGGCGGCCCGTGCGCGGATGAGCTTCTAGCCCGGCGGTGTAGTTCACGAGCACCGTCTTGGCGTTGGTCACGCCCGCCAGTCGCGGGTCGGCTTTGGTCGTGACTTGATTGAAGAAGTTGTACAGCCCGAAGTAGTCGTCTTGCGTCCAGTTCTCGAACGGATGGGCATGACACCGGGCACACAGCATACGCACGCCGCAGAACACCTGCGTGGCTCGTTGCATCGTGTCGTGCGTATCACTGCTGACCGAGTAGAACGCGGCGGTCGGTTGATCGCCGGCACCGCCCTGGCTGACGATCACCTGACGCACGAACTCGTCGAGCGGCATGTTCGACTGGACGGCCGAGCGAATCCACTCGCGGAACGCATACACGGCGGGCTCGCTCAACCGGGTCCGACTGTTCTGCAGCAGATCGCCCCATTTGAGCGACCATTGATCGACAAACTCGGGACGTTGCATCAGCCCGTCAACGATCTTCGCGCGCTTCTGCGGTGACTTGTCGTTCACAAACGCCGTCAACTCGTCGGGCGTCGGCTGAATGCCAATCAAATCGAGCTGCACGCGTCGCAGAAACAGCTCGTCGCTCGTAAGCTTCGACGGCGAAATGTTAAGCGCGTTGAGCTTGGCAATGATGTGCCGGTCGATCAAGTTGCCCTTGGGCTCGGGCGTCGGCTGGAACGACGGATTGGGGTTCTGAATGATGAACTCGGCCGTGGCGAAGGTCCGTTCGAAGCGAGCACTCACCGCGGTCTCGCCGAGCTGATCGGCATGCAGTCGGCCGGTCTCGCTGACCGTGGCGTATTGCTCCGAATTGACCGTGAACACGCTCAGTCGCGTGACATCGCGCGCCTCGCCGTTCGAGTAGCGGGCGATGACTTGCAACTGCTGTTGCCAGCCGGGCCGCATCGTCACCTTGGCCGGATAGATGTGCAATGACTCGAACTCGGGACTGTTCCTGGGATCGGCCGGAGCACCCGCGGCAATCCAACCGACGAGCATCTGATGCAGCAGGCTGTCACGCTCGAAGCGAATGCCGCCTTTGTGCGGCACGTCGCCCAAGGGCTTGGTGAGCAGCAGGCTCGCCGACGGGTTGTGGCGGTTGATGCGTCGCTCGTAAAACTCGTCGGTCAGCGACTGAAAGTCCGCGTCGGGATCGGCGCCGCGCAGCGAGAGCTTGAACCCATTCTTGCCGAGCGAGTAGCCGTGACACGCGCCTTGATTGCACTGCGTTTTCGACAGCACGGGCATGACGTCGTGACGAAAGCTGAACTCGTCGGGCTGAGCGGGGAGTGCGACCTCGACGTTCACCGTCGCGGTGCGTCCCGCCGCTTGCACGCGAATCTCGGCCGAGCCGTTCGCGACCGGCTCAATCCAGCCCTCGGCCGAAACACGAGCGACCTTGTCGTTGGATGACGCGAACTTGGCGGCAGGGGTGAAGTCGACGGTTTGACCGAACTCGGTCGAGCCGGTCACGATGAGTGAATGCGGATGCCGGTGATGCACCAGCTTGATGCTGGTCGGCTCGACCCGCAGGTCCCCCTTGATCGCGGGCTGGTCCGCGCCCAAGGTCAGTTGGCTCAGCAGCAGAAAGCCGCACCAGGCTGCGATCATCATCCGCGACATATCGATCATTCCTTGGACATCGAACACGGAACTGCGCGACCAGCGGTCGCGGCTGTATGAAAACTATTTCGATCGCTTAACACTTAACGGTGCGAGCGGGACTTCCAACTTGGCGTTGATGTTCGCTCGACGCGGATCGGGGATCATCGTGGCGGCGATCCGCACTCCCTCGACCCGTTCGACGGCGAAGTTCGCCGGCAACTTGTACTCCAACCGCAGCTTGTCTTCCTTGGCCTTCAACACCTGCCGCGGAGCCGTGACACCCGCGGGCAAGCCCTCGAGCGTCACCGTGACATCGCCGGCAAACCCGCCGAGCCGCTTCACGTCGCCCGTCAGAGCCACCGTCGCGCCGCTCTTGGCATCGAGCGTGATCATCGCTTGTTGCTCGGCTGCCAACGCGATTTCCAACGGGGCTCGACCGGCAAGACGCAGCGGCGCGGTATACGCCTCGGCCACGATCGTCTGATTGTCGAGAGAGCGCAACTCGGCCTTGAGCGACACATCGTAGTCGGTCGGCTTCAGATCGCCGGGCACGATCACGATGAACTCGGCAGTCGTCTTTTGCTTCCCTTCGGTCTCGCGCAGTTTCTTGAGTGCCTCGTCACGTTTCGCCGTGGCGGTCTTGAGCGACTCGGCGTGCTTGGCGGCGTCGGCTTCTTGGGGCTTGAGCTTTACCAGATCGGCGAGCGCTTTCTCGGCAGCAACGACGGCATCATTCGCGCTCTTCACCGGTGCTTCCAGCGGCAGATCGACCGTCGCCACACTGCCGCGAATAGTTTGATTCACGTTCACCTGCCGATTCACGATCGGCGGCACCTGACTTGTGACCAGCGACAATCGTACCGGCCCGATCGCGCCTGGCTGACGTTCAAAACGCACCGTCAACTTGCGATCGATGCCAAAGTACAGGTTCTTTTCATCTTGTGCATCCCAGCTCACCTCGAGCGGCTGAACTTTGCTCAGCGGCGCGACGGCCACATCGTAACTCAACCACGGCTGCAACTCGCCTATCGTCGACGTGGCCAAACTCGCCGCACGCGCGATGATCGGCTGCGTGCCGACACTCTCGCCACGCACGACAAACCGCCCCGGCGACGCGGGCTGTGCCGACGCACCCGGCCGTTGAATGAGCAACAACGCCCCATTCGCCCCGGCGGGAATCTCGGTCGCCAGCGCGGTAAAACCCGGTGGCAAACGGTCGACTAACAGCCGAATCGGTC
>JAEUIL010000316.1 GCA_016794255.1 Planctomycetaceae bacterium
CGATATCGGGTTCCGTCAATGGTCGTTGTATGGGGAGTTTGTTTTCGAATCGCTCGCGTGCCTTGATGAGAAGCTGCCACGGCTCCAAGCTATCATCGTTGAGATGCAGCCCCCAAAGGTACAGGTCAGGTTCAATGCTAGAGGCAATACCGGTGATCTTTTCGCCAATCAGATGAAGCAGGCCAGCTTCTTGCCAAGATCGAAAAACGTTCCAGCTAACAGCATCTTCGGACCGCTCGTTGCCAAGCCGATGGCTCTCGAACTTAAACGGGTGACGTACAACACGTGTCGCCAGCAGTTCAGGTGAAGCAATTACGTTTCCTCGCACATTCGCATAGCTATACGTTATTCCGGCAAACGATCGATGACATCGGATTTGATGGGCCGGGCAAACGTCACCTCGAACGTGTTGCTTGGGCACTTGCAGCCAATGTTCGCAGCCTCGAACGTAACAACGCACTTTCAATCGATCTTCGCTCACGCGGATTTCGGGGGCCAGGTCATTCATTCCATAAGGCAGTCTCACGCAATGCTCCTTGGTTTGGGGGATACTTTCATATACCCGTGGCTACTGTCAGCAGTAGGTCAGCGTCAGCATGGCGAGCCGTCATCGTGCCTGTTTCACCGCCCCGTCGAGGGCGAGACTCAACTTCGAGGAGTTCTGAGAATTCGCCTTCGCTTTAAGTCGAATCTCGGATAAGACTTGTGATTCGACAAGGGAAGCAATGAGCCTCCGCCGAATGAATTCCTGATGGCCTCGTAATCGGCCTCAGAAAAAACTGATTCCGCTTCCCAGCAAGTCGCTCTCGTGCCCCGCATACGGCACTGAGTTTTCACTTGTTGCCTCGTTGGTATGCGATTCAAGCATGAAATTCAACTCATCACCGCTGCGGCGGCAAGTGACATTAGGCCGCAGCCAACGCCGGTAAGAAGCGGTGTTCCACCCCCGTAGCCCTGATACACTCGTTCTCCTTCGAGCGTAAACATCGGCATTCCACCGCCGTAGCCTGAAAAGACGCGATTGCCTTCCACGGTTGCTAGCGGCGTTCCGCCACCGTAGCCCGAATAGATTCGGTTTCCTTCGATTGTTGCGGTTGGTGTCCCGCCGCCATACCCGTGGTATATGCGGGCCCCTTCGATGGTGAAACGCGGGGTGCCACCGCCATACCCAACAAAGACTTGGCTCATGATTGCGAACGACTCCTGACTGACGTGTAGTTGAGATCAACTCGCCATGACATAGTGCTCAAATCATGGCATTGACATCTATGTTCACCTCCGACTCTGCCAACGTAGGGTCAGCACTGAAACATCCGTCAACAGTAGGGCACTTTGGCCGAGCATCGAGTGATCGCTGTCGATTGCAGCCGACGTGGATCAAGCACTGAAGAACGGCTCGCCCTCTGGAAGCAGATGACGGGCTTGGGAAAGCAGGCCTACTACGACCGACTCGCAGAACGCGGAAAGTCGGAAATCGAAAACTAGATGCGGATTGCGACACGCGGGACTGTTCGCCATCGAACCGACCGTGCCGGAGTCGCTGGATGCTGATCGTGTCACAGCACTGAGTTGTTTTGGACGAAAAAAGCCCGTCGTAAGACGGGCTTTTTCATTCATTTTGCTGATTGCTGCCGATCTGCCAAAGTACGTCCATCTGGCGGGTGTTGTCGAGGCACCCCCGCATGGGCCGTGCATCTTAAGGGCAGGCTTGTCCCCGTTAGCACTCATCCGCCAGTTCGGCCTGACTTGGAGCGGCCGCGTTTTCTGATTAGTGGCCGGCCTAATTTAGAAACACGTCCTATTTGGAAACTGACGGCAGTCTGCCAGCTTGTCGTAAAGTGCTATTTTATAACTACTTGCGAGTACGCCCGACAGGATTCGAACCTGTAACCCTCGGTTCCGAAGACCGATGCGCTATCCAGTTGCGCCACGGGCGCAAAACCTAATTGCGTCGCCCGTTATGAAATGACGGTGAAGTCATTCCCTGGGCGGAACGCAGTAGATTGTGCAGCCCCAATCTACCAAACCTAAAGCCAACGACAAGGCACGAAACCTCGGGTACGGCGGTCGCCCCCGCCGCCGTACCCGATCGTGAACTGGGCGTTCTGCCGCCGCGCACCGCCCCACGGCGGCAGACGCCCGACTTCACGCATGGGCCTAGCCCTATTCGTGCTCCAGATCCTGATTCGGATCGCACGGAGCGCCAAACGGATTGCGATCGTAGCGACCTTGGCACCAAGGGTCGTGCAGGTAGTCGAGCTTGCGGCACCGGACTTCACCCACGCGATTGATGCGCAACACCTGCTCGTCCGATCGCAGCTTGGCGAGTTCGTTCGGACCGCAACTCAACAGCGTCGCCATCTCGTCGCAGGCCATGTGATTGGCCAGCCCAAACGTTTGCACCACCGCGCAGTTGTTCACAATCGTGCGCCATGCGGTGGGATAGAACGTCTGAAGTTGCGCGAGATCTTGCAGGTACATCCAGCAGCAGAGACCAAAGCCACGACCGATAGCTACGGCGTGTTCGAGCAAGGCGAAGTGTTCGAGCTGGGCTACTTCGTCGAGCAAGAACAGCGTCGGCTGCAACGGTTGATGTTGTCGGCTGAGCACTGCCTTGAGCAACGTCGCGACCCACAGTCGAATCAACGCCTTGTGCGAGTCCATGCGATCGGGCGGGATCACGAGATAGATCGTCAGCGGCTTGGAGTCGACCACGTCGCGCAGCTTAAACGTCGAGTTGCGCAGCGTGCGACCGACCTGCTCGCTGCCAAACGCTTTGATGTAATTGACGGCGGTCCCCAAGATCGACGGACGTGTTTCCTTTTCGGCCTGTTGTAAGAACGACGAGATTTCGCGATAGGCGAGCTTGGGCATTTTGCTGCCGACGGTATCGAGCAGCACGGCGAGATTGTAGACCGTGTCGTCCGACTGCAACATTTCGCAAACTTTGCCTAGATTGCGGTCTTGTTTGTCGACTCCCGGCGTTCCGGCGAGATACGCGATCACGCCGCTGATGAGCCCCATCGCCGCTTGATCCCAGAACGGATCCTTCTGGAAGCGCAGACCGGCGGACAGGATCGAAGCCATTGTTTGGGCATCGGTTTCGACGTCGGCCCGCACGAGATCGAACACGTCGAGCGGGTTGAGCGCATCGGTCGGTCCGCCGGTGATGCCAAACGGATCGAGCCGCACCACACGATGGCCGAGTTGCTCCCGGTAGCGATGCGTGGTGGCGTAATGCTCGCCTTTCGGATCGACAACTATCGTCGTGCCGTTAAAGCGCAACAGCGTGGGAATGATACAGTTGCGACCCTTGCCGGCACCTGTGGGTGCGATGGTGAGCAGATGCTCGCGACCATCATAGGTCACGGGCTCGCCCACGAGTGGATCGTCGGCGCACTCGGCATGAAAGCCGAGCGATGCGCGGGGCGTCTGATGGTAGCCCAGCACAAGGTTGTGCCCCGCCTTGCCGCACCGTCGTTGGGGATCGTCGTCTTCAGG
>JAEUIL010000232.1 GCA_016794255.1 Planctomycetaceae bacterium
AGGTGCCGGCCAGCGCTCTCGCCCTGCTGCGTGTTCCCGGCCTGGGTCCCAAGAAGGCGGCCGCGCTCTTCAAAGAACTCAACGTCACCACGCTCGATGATTTACGCGCCGCGTGCGAGTCGCACAAGGTACGCGACCTGCCCGGGTTCGGCGCGAAGACCGAAGAGAAGATTCTCGCCGGCTTGTCACTCGCCGCAACGGCAGCCGAACGACTCTATTGGGCCGAGGCGGATGAACTCGTCGCCGAGATCCTGGCCCATCTGCGCGATTGTCAGCCGATTCAACAGATTGAGGCGGCGGGTAGTTATCGACGCGGCAAGGAAACTGTCGGCGATGTCGATTTTCTGGTCGTCTCGACCGATCCGAACGCAGTCATGGACCGGCTCGGCTCCTTCGAGCGCGTGCAAGATGTGATCGGCCGCGGTGACACCAAAATGAGTGTCCGGCTCAAGAACGGCTTTCAAGTCGATCTGCGAGTCGTGCCAGCGGAGAGTTTCGGCGCGGCGCTGCAATACTTCACGGGTTCGAAAGACCACAACGTCATCGTCCGCGGCCGGGCCAAAGATCTCGGCCTGAAAATCAACGAGTACGGCGTGTTTCGCGGCGACGAAATGATCGCGGGGCGAACCGAGGCCGACGTGTATGCGACGCTCGGTTTGCCTTGCTTTCCGCCCGAGTTGCGTGAGGCGCGGCGCGAATTCGATTGGGCCGCGGCTGGCGAGTTGCCGCAGCTCGTCGAGCTCGGCGATATCGTCGGCGATCTTCACATGCACACGACCGAGACCGACGGTCAAGCGACGCTCGAAGAGATGGTCGCAGCCGCCCAGGAGCGCGGACTCAAGTACATCGCGATCACCGATCACAGCAAACGGGTGAGCATGGCCAATGGTCTCGATGGCCCGCGGTTGCTGCGGCAATGGGAACAAATCGATCGGTTGAATGCCAAGCTCCGTGGGTTCACGGTGCTCAAGGGTGTTGAGGTCGACATCCTCGAGAAAGGCGGGCTCGATCTGCCCGATGACGTGCTCTGCCAAGCCGACTGGGTCGTCGCCAGCGTGCATTACGGCCAGAGTCAGCCACGCGAGCAAATCACGGCCCGTATCGTCGAGGCGCTAGAGAACCCATACGTTTCGGCGATCGCGCATCCGACCGGTCGGTTGATCAACCGCCGCAAGCCGTACGAAGTTGATCTCGATCGCGTGATGCAAGTCGCCGCTGAACAGGGCAAGTGTCTCGAATTGAACGGCAATCCGGCTCGGCTCGATTTGGACGATGTCGCTTGTGCCACGGCCAAAGCACGGCAGATTCCGATCGTGATCTCGACCGACGCCCACAGCACAGCCGGTTTGACCCAGATGCGCTACGGTGTCATGCAAGCTCGCCGAGCCGGGCTGACCAAAGCCGACGTGCTCAATACGCGTCCCTGGAACGAGGCGCGCAAGCTGATCGGTCGGCGCGGTTAATGAACGATCGATGAAGGAAGAGGAAGATGGAAGCGCGAAACCGCAAGCGAGCTACTCAAGTCGCTGACGATGGATGCTCGCTTGCGGTT
>JAEUIL010000329.1 GCA_016794255.1 Planctomycetaceae bacterium
CAAATCCGGTTCACCGTCACCCGAGCGGTCAACGGATGCTCGCGGCTCGTCAACCATCGGGCGAGCGCCAAGCGATCGGCCGGCGCGTCGGTGGGCAGCGGTGGAAAGCAAGCGGGCACACCGGGTTCGACCGCCTCGCCAGGTCGATCGTACTCGCCACGCACCAGTACATGCGTCTTCCGCAGGCCTGGTTGATCGAGCATCACCATCACCGTCGGCAGTTGCTCTTCGAACATCCGCCGCTCTTCGCGCAATTGAGCATGTCGGGCCAGCAACTCGCGATACTCTGCCGGAGCTTGTTCGGCGACATAAGCGGCATGCAACTTGGCGAGCTGCGACGGAGTCCGTTTTGCCACGGGAATCTTGAGCAACTCGGGCACACTCTCGGGCGTGGCCAGCAACGCGACTTCCTCGGCGGTCAAATCACGAGCGTAAAGTTGCACCTCGTCGACGAGCCCACGAAAGCGTTCGTCCGGCCCGCGAGCGCCGATCCGCAACGGCTCGTCGTTCGTGATCGCATTGCTGAGCAAATCCATCACGACGCGCGTGCGAGCCGGTTGACCATCGATGTACAGTCGCAGGCCCGAGGCGAACTTGTTGCCGTCGTAAGTCGCGAACAAGTGATACCAGCGATCGGGCTCGAGCGTCTGTTCGCTCTCAATAATCATCGCATCGTCGAGCAGCCGACCGCTGAGCACGGCTTGCACACGCCCCTCGGCAATGTGCAGACAGTAGCCTTTGTGATTCGCGTCGTCTTCCATCTTGGCGACGACCGTGCCGCCGTGGCGATCGGCGAGCTTGACCCAAGCGCCGAACGAAAAACGATGCATCTCGCGGAAGTTGCACGCCACGTCGAGATCGACATAACGCTCGCCATCGAGGTCGACCGCCTGACCGATCTTGCCGGGGGCGAATTTTGCGGTGCCGTACACGAACCGCGGCGGCTGCCGTTGCCATTCCGGAGCCTTTGTCTCGGCCGGCTCGTGAAGTTTGAAGCTGCGAATCGTCGGCGAATTCGACGACAACGCGGCGAATTGCATCGTCGGCTGCTCGCGCACTTCCGTCAAATTGCCGTCGAGGGAAAGCTGCAACGCCAAGCCGGGGACCAACCCGCTCGTCGGCTGTGCAGTAACCTTTGGCTGACTCGCTTCCCACGACTGTTGAGCGGCGCGAATCGCCACGGTTTGCTCGTCGACTTGGCGTTGCGATTGGCTCACGCGTTGATCGAAGGCCGACTGCTGCTCGCGCATCTGCGGCGTGGGGGCTTTCACCATCGGAGGCGAGTTGTCGTCACGCACCGCCTTGCCCGGCTCGGGCACCTGATTGAAAAACGCGAACAGCCGATAGAACTCGCGCTGCGAGACAGGATCGTACTTGTGATCGTGACACCGGCAGCAGCCCAAGGTCATGCCGAGCCACACGGTCGATGTCGTCTCCACGCGATCGACGACATACTCGATGCGGAACTCCTCGGGGATGATACCTCCCTCGGCATTGCCGCGATGATTGCGATTGAAGCCGGTGGCAATACGTTGTTCGAGCGTGGCATTCGGCAGCAGATCGCCGGCCAATTGTTCGATGGTGAACTGATCGAACGGCTGATTCCGATTGAAGGCGTCGATCACCCAATCGCGCCACCGCCACATATTGCGCGGTCCGTCGGTTTGGTAGCCGTTGGTGTCGGCATATCGAGCCGCATCGAGCCAGGGGAGGGCCATGCGTTCGCCGTAACGGGACGAGGCGAGGAGGTCGTCGACCAAAGCTGAAAGCTGGGAGTCAAAAGCTGAAAGCTGAGAGCTGAGAGCTGCGCTGTCGCGAGTAGTCTGCGTGTCTTCCTGCTTTCGGCTTTCTGCTTTCAGCTTTGGTTCCCACCGCTCGACAAACTCGGGCGAGGGCGGCAACCCGGTAAGGTCGAGCGACAGGCGACGAATGAGCGTGACGGCGTCGGCTTGCGGCGCGTGCGTGATTCCGACGCGATCGTGAGCGGCCTGGATGTAATGGTCAAACGGCTGTTTGGCCCAACCGGGCTCTTTGACCTGTGGCAGCGGCGCTTTCTGCGGCGGCACGAACGACCAATGCGACTCGAACGTCGCCCCCTCGGCAATCCAGCGGCGCAACGTCTCGATCTGAGCGGCAGTCAACGTTCGCTGCGCACTCGCCGGCGGCATGCGCTCATCGGGATCGGTGCTCGTGACCCGAGTGATGAGCGTGCTCAACTCGGGCTTGCCGGGAACAATCACAGCGTGATCGTCGCGCTTCCGCAGAGCATCACCTGGCTGATCGAGACGCAGATCGGCCTCACGTTTGCTTGCGTCAGGTCCGTGGCAGTGGCCGCAATACTCGGAGAGAATCGGCCGCACGTCGCGATTGAACCGTACGGGTTCGGCAAGGACGGTACCGGTGACGAGCCACACGGAGAGCACGGTCCCCACAAGGGCGCAACAGGGTCGGGCCGAAGCAATCATGGCAGGTGGGACGAGGCCGTGGGGTGGGAATTCGCTCGGCCGATTATAACCCGCCGCAGGGTGAGTCACGAGAGAAAGCGGGCTCGATCAGTCCCGTTCGACCGCCGCGGCAGCCGGCCGGGGATCGAGCCGCTGCTGCAACTGGCCGGTCAGGCCGTAATACAGCACGGTCAAGGACAGCCCGACGCTCACAGCGCCGAGAAACGCACAAATGCCGCCCCAGGGAATTGAACGCTGCCGTGTGGCGACCGCCAGCCGCAGCTGCTGCAGCCGCCGCGGATGAGTCACGCCGTAATCGAATTCGGCGAGCACGGCCGAGAGCACCCGGGGCTCGATCGAATGGACCGGACCGGCGTAGCTCGGCAGACTGCGGCTCTCCTCGGGTGCCACCATCTCAGGAACCAGTTCGTCGATCGGACGCAGCGCCTCGGCCAACTGCCGGCAACTGGCGCAGTGATTCAGATGCCCCTCGACGACCGCATCGGACGAGTGTCCGGTCGGAAACGGGCCGCGCGTCAGCACCATAAATACGTCGTCGCAACTGATCATGA
Source organism: Planctomycetaceae bacterium (assembly GCA_016794255.1). Taxonomy (GTDB): domain Bacteria; phylum Planctomycetota; class Planctomycetia; order Pirellulales; family PNKZ01; genus JAEUIL01. The sequence continues at coordinate 3,017 of JAEUIL010000329.1, forward strand.
CGGCATTTTCGCCGCCACCTACATTTCCGGCAACTTATTTTTGGGCAAAAATGGTTGCCGCCCCAGGACGACTGCGGGCGGAACGAGAATCCGCGCGGAAGAGAAATGACCGGTCGAAACAGGACGGCCGAGGCCTGACTCCGTGCTGAAGTAGACCACCCAATTTGGCCTCACGAGGGAGCGAACTCTCGAGTATCGGCGCGGGGTCAGCCACGAACCGTCCTGTTTCGGTACCAGTCAACTGCCAGCCAAGTCGTGCGATGCCCGCGATGGGTGCGGACGGCGACTCGCTGTGCGTGTTTTGTCAACCCAGTTTTCCCAAACTGGGCAGGTATTAATGTCATCGTGGTTTGGTCAGGTCGATCTTGTCGGAAAACCTGCCGTGAATGATAGCAGTCGCAAGATTTACCCCGATTAAGTCCGCCTATTCCGGCGATGACGATTCTTCCGGGGGAGTCGGCGCGGCCGACGGCTCATCGGCCTTGGCCACGAAGCGATATCCCGCGCCGCGCACGCTCAAGAAGTGACGCGGACTGGCCGGATCGAGTTCAAACGTCTTGCGCAACTTCACGATGAAATTGTCGACCGTGCGCGTCGTGGGAGCCTTCGACATGCCCCACACGTCTTCGAGCAACTGCGCGCGACTGACGACGATCCCATCGCGCTCGACGAAGTAGCGCAGCAATTTCATTTCGGTATGCGTGAGCCGCACTGGCTCGCCGGCGACCGTGGCCTCGAACGTGTCGAAGTTGATGCGTGCTCGGCCGAACTCGCAGATATTGTCCGACAATCGATCGGCGCTGGCCGTGGGTCGTCGAGCGCTGCGTTGCAACAGCCGACGCACCATCGCTAGCAGCTCGTCGAGCTCGAACGGCTTTTGCAGATACGCGTCGGTCCCGACTTGATAGCCACGAATGCGATCTTCGGACAGCGTGCGAGCGCTAATCATCAGAATCGGTAGCTCGTAGCCCTCTTCACGCAGCGACTGACAGACGGCATAGCCGCTCATGCCGGGCAGCATCAGATCGAGAATCAATAGATCGATGCCGATCGGGTCTTCTTCCACCTTGGCGAGCGCCGACGGGCCGTCGCCTACGACAGTCACTTCGTACCCCTCGGCCTCGAGGTTGTACTTGATGATGAACGCCAGGTGTTGTTCGTCTTCTACGACCAGCAAGTGCTGACGGTCCGACGTGTCCGGGGGAGCCATGGGACGGATAAAACGCTCGTCGTGGAACGGGTCCAATTCTAGCCATAGTATCCATCACGCTCCGCGTGAGGTGCGCTGGAACCGACTCCGCGCCAATGATTATTGATTATGGACGATCCAACTTACCCTCGCGTCATCACGCGGAGCGTGATGGATACTCTGATTCGGATTGTCCCGCGCCGGGCGCGGATTGCAACTCGCCGGGAGCGGCGGCTCGGCCGGGAAGCTGCACTTCGAACACCGTGCCGCCCTGGTTGCCACGACTTCGCACGAAGACACTCCCCCGCATTCGCCGCACCAGCGTGTCGACAATGTACAGACCGAGCCCCGTTCCCGGCTGCTTGCGTTCCAGTTCACTGCCAATACGAAAGAACCGGGAAAATATCTTCCGCCGCCACTGCTGCGGGATACCGGGTCCGTTGTCCGCCACTCGGGTGACAACCATGCCGCGCAGATTGATCCACGACTCGACCGTGACTTGTGGATGCTCGCCCGAGTACTTCAGGGCGTTATCGAGCAAGTTGCGAAAGATCATCTCGATCTCGATCGGCTTGCCACGCACGATCGCGGGACTGGCGTGGACCGCTACGGCGTCGGCCGGTTGCGCGTACCGCTGACAGCTGGTCGCCGCACAACTGGCAAGCACGTTCGCCAAATCGACGTCAACCACGTCTTGTTCGCCCGGTTCGGTATCCACTCGGGCAGCGTCGAGCAAATGGTTGATGAGCTGATCGAGACGATCCAGGTCTTGGAGCATCATCCGATGAAACTCGGCCTGCTCGGCCTCGGTCACCGTGCGCCGCGCGAGCGTTTGCAGATACAGCTTCAGCGACGCGATGGGACTCTTCAGCTCGTGCGTCACGCTATCGATGAAATTCGCCTGCCGCTGGTTGAGGGCAATCTCTTTGAGCGAGATGATCAGATACAGCACCACGCCGACGAGCACGAGCACCAAGAACGTCGTGCCGACAGCGAGAAACGCGATCCGGTAATCGGCGAACCGCGACGTGGCGACCGCCAGCAGAATCCAACCCACGATCAACGCGACGATCAATACGATCATCACGGTTGCCAGGGTGATCGGCCAGCCGAAGGATCGTCGTCGCGTCATGGGCTGGGGAGGGTGGTCAAAGCTGGTGAGTAGGTGAGTAAGTGTTACTCGCGAGTCATGTCGGCAACAGCAATTTAGTCACGTGGTTCACGTGAGGAATTGGAACCACAGAGACGCAGAGGACACAGAGAGGAAGAAAGAGAAGCTGTCTCGATTTAAAGCACGATCACCTGAGCGGTTTGGCTCTAACACTTTGCATTTTGCACTTTGCATTTCTCATTTTGCATTCCTCGTTCCTGCTCTCGGTGTCCTCTGTGACTCTGTGGTTCCCTCACATTCTTGCCGCGAACGGGTCAGCAAACTTAGTCCGGCGAGCCCCATTCGGACTCGACGGCCAGCAGTTGCTCGACTTTGCCTTGAGCCGAGAACGTGCCGGCAAAAAACTCGTGCAGCAGGTGATGACCGAGCAACGTGCGGCTGAGCCCGCGGACCAGCGAGCGATAGAAGAGCCACTGACTCGCCCCGATTTGCACGCGGAAGCCGCTCGCCACGTCGGTCGTGACGTTCACTCGATTATCGGCCACTGTCAACCGTCGCCACGTATTCGGCTGCTGAGCGCGGCGCGGATCGAGATCGATGAACAACGGCAGAAACACGCCGCGGCCAGACGGCATGGTTTGTTGCAGTTCGAGTGTCGTGTCGGTCGCTACGAGTTCGCCGAAACGGTGATCGCTGCACCACTCGGGCAGGCCGAGAGGCATGACTCGCGCCCGAGGTTTGCGTCCCACGAGCCAGCCATCGCGAGTTTTCGCTTCGCCGTGATACTCAATCCCATCGCCCAGTGGCAGTGTGAATCGAGCGTCGATCGCCGCGCTCGCATCGCTGTCGACTGGACCCAAGATCGCATCGGCCCAAAAGAGAAACAGATCCTCACGCGCCAGGAGCAGATGCCGTTGCAATCGCACGCCGTCGCTCAGCGGCAACTCCAGTTCGAGGTAATCGACATCGGCGTCGGACTCCCAAAGTGCTTCTTCCCAATCGCCGACGGGGGACAGCCGCTGACCGTTCCACGTCACTTGCGTCTCGACGAGCCCAGCAACGAGCGTTTCGCGACCGTCGTACAGTTCCACGGCACAGTCGCGCCCTTGATAACGCACGGCAAGCCGCGGAGCCCGCTCGTCCCAGGTGGTGCGGAGCACGGCGAGCTTGGTGACCGGATCGTGAAACGAAGGAGCGAGCTTGGCGTCGAACCGATCGTGACGCGGTGCCCTGCCGTGCAACACAGCCTTGGCCACGCGGCGAATCTTGCGGTTGTCGCTGATCTTGGCCGCGGCGGCGAGCATCTCGCCCAAGTGCATCCGCTTGGTCGTGTGCGAGACGAGCAGACACTCGCGATGGTCACGCATGAGTTGCAGCAGATGCCGTACCAGGGCTTGATAACGGTCCTGGGCCGAGGTGTCCCATTGTCCCTCGTCGACATGATCGACCAGAGCGTGACAGCGGGTCCAACACGCGACCAATTGCGGAATCTCGGCCAACCCCAGCGACGGTGGCAAGCCGGCGGCGTCGAGCAACTCGGTCATGCCGCGTGACAAGATTTGACCGGCCAACTCGCCGAGTGCGCGGCAAGCTTCGATCTCGGGAAACAAATAGGCCAGCGTCAGAGGCAACTCACCGCCCCACAATTGCCAGGCGAGCGGGTTCAACGAACCGGCCGAGCTCACCGCCTCGCGCGCGATCGAGACCAATTGTTGATGAGCTTCGAGCCAAGTCGCCGCGTCCCAGATGCTCGCCAAGCGCGGCAAGGCGTGGACCACGGCCAGCGTGTCACGCGCTTGCTCGACATCGGTCGGCACCACGTCGAGTTCTTCGAGCCAGACTTCGATCAACTTCGCAATCTCGCGCCAGCGGCGTGACGAGCTCGAATCACGCTCGAGCAGCTTGCCGATCCGGTCGGCCAACGTCGGCTGCGGCTCTTCCCCCGGCGACAACTCGTCGGGCACGGCCCACAACAACGGGCATTGATCGTTGCCCACGAGCTTCATGAGCGACCTCGGACGCTTGCGACTCGCCAAATGCTCTTGCCACAACCGCCAGGCCTTGGCCCATTCCTGGTTGACATACGCCCGATGCAATTCGTCGGGAGCCGACGTGTGCCAGACGATATGGAACTCGGCGACGCGATGCGAGGAACGTTGGGGCGCGGATTCGATCGAGGTTGGGGAACTCACGGCAAAAAGCTCGCTCAGGTAGCAGATCGGGGCCGAAGTCGAGTATTCTATCGTCTAGCGACGCCGGGTTGAAATGGGGTAGCCGGCGGTCATCCGATTCCTGCGCGGGAGACTGGCCGATGCGAAATGTGCTGATTCTGCTCATGTGGCTGTCGTGGTGCGGAGTTGCGACGCACGCCGCCGATCCGGCCGTGGATGCCCAAAAACTGATCCGTTTGTCCCCCGATCACGAAGTCTGGATCGACAAGGTGAACAAACGGGTCATTCTCGGCGGGCAGATCGCCTTACGCGAGGGTCAGCTCGAAATGTTCGCCTGTCTGGCCAAGACCAAAGAGCACGAGTCGGTCGTGGCGGTGAACTCGAAAGCGTTTCTGATTCATGCCGGCTTGGTCGCGATCGGCGCCGAGCCCGGACATCCGGCTCAGTTCCGGCCCGTGTATCGGCCCGCGACCGGCACCGAGGTCGAGATCACGGCCTATTGGAGCGATGAGCAAGGCCGACGTCAGCAGATTCGGGCTCAAGAGTGGCTCAAGAACGTCAAGACCGGCAAGGCGATGTCCGAGAACTGGGTGTTCGCCGGTAGCGGCTACTGGACCGATCGCGAGACGGGACAGAAATACTATCAGGCCGAGGAAGGGGATCTGATTTGTGTCTCGAACTTTGCCACGGCCATGCTCGACGTGCCGATCGAGAGCACGAACACGAACGCCGCTCTGCTCTTTGAAGCGAATTCGGCCAAGATCCCTGATCGTGGTCGACGCGTGTCGCTCGTGTTGACGCCCAAGTTGAAAGACCTGCCCGCCGTGCGCGGCGACGATCCCAAGGTGGACTTGTTGCCCAAGCCAAAGGGCGAAGTCAAGAATTGATCGCCGCCTTGTCGGCGTGGATTGATACGTTTGCATCATTGCCGTGTGCCATGCCCACGTTCGCGTGGGCATGTTTCCCGGTCAAAAAGCATGTCCACGAAGACGTGGACATGGCACACATCACCCAGCGGTATCAATCCCGCTACGAAAACCAACTTGACGATCCTCCCTCAATCTACTCGTCCACATGTCTCAACACGATTGATCCAGAACTTCAGGAATCGCACCATGTCTGAACTCGCATTGCCCGCGGCGTTGACCCCGGTTTCTCGGCGAAGTTTCCTGCAGGCGACCGCCGCCTCGACCGCGGCCGCAGGCCTGGCGATGATCGTCCCGGCCAGTGTGTTGGGACGCGAAGGGAAAACAGCTCCGAGCAACAAGCTCACACTCGGCGTCATTGGCATTGGCCCACGTTGTACTTACGACCTGAAGTCGATGCTGCAGTTCGAGGACATTCGCTGTGTCGCGATTGCCGATGTACAAGCCTCGCGCCGAGACGCCGGCAAGACGCTGGTCGACACCCATTACGGCAACTCAGATTGCAAACTGTATCGCGACTTCCGCGAGTTGCTCGACCGCAAGGATATTGATGCCGTGCTCGTCGCCACAGGCGATCGTTGGCATGCCGCGGCCTCGATTCTTGCCGCCAAGGCTGGTAAGGATGTGTACAGCGAGAAGCCGTGCGGCATTACCATCGCCGACTGCCAACAGTTGGCCGACACCATGCACGCCGAGAAACGTGTGTTCCAGGCAGGCACCCAGCGACGGAGCGTGCCGAACTTTCAAAAGGCCGTCGAGCTCGTGCATACCGGCAAGCTCGGCAAGTTGCACACGATGCACGCCTCGGTTTACATACCCGAGCTCGACAACGCATGGCTCCCCGGCGAGCCGTTGCCCAAGCGCGATGATGTCGATTGGAATCTGTGGCTTGGTCCCGCTGCTTGGCGGCCGTTTAATCGCAAGTACGTCGAAGGTCGGTGGCGCGGCTATTGGGATTTCGACTCGGGAGCGCGGATTCTCGATTGGGGCGCGCACACCGTCGACTTGTGCCAATGGGCCAATCAGGCCGACGACACGATGCCGATCGAATACGAACCCAACGATCAAAACATCGTCTGCCACTACGCCAACGGCGTGAAGCTCGTGATCGACTTCTTGCCGGAACCGTTCAAGGTGCGCGAGCCGCATTACATCACGCGGTTGGGGACGTGTCCGGTGCGGTTCATCGGTGAGGAAGGGTCGGTCGAGACCGGCGACGAAGGCGAGATCGTGGCCTCGACGCCTGCTCTGCAAAAGGAAATCGGCGATAGCTACAAACGTGTCCGCGGACTTGATGTCTCGGCCCACAGCCGGAACTTCTTCGACTGCATTCGCTCGCGCGGCAAGACCGCCGCCAATGCCGACGTGATGCGCCGCTCGCATCTCGCTTCGCACGCTGCGGCGATTGCCTGGATTTTGCAGCGCAAATTGAAGTTCGATCCCGTCAAGGAAGAGTTCATCAACGACCTCGACGCCAACCTGCTCCGCTCGCGCGCGGCCCGTGATTGGGCGGCAGGTTAGTCGCGCATCGCAGTCGTTGAGCTTCGTCCAGTTCCCCTTCGCATCGCTTCCGGAGAGTCGTTCATGTCTTGGTATCGTCGTCTGTTAATGGCGTTGTTCGTCGCCGTGGTGACCTTTCCCACGATCGCTTCGAGCACCGAGAACATGTGGATCGCCGTGGGACATGGTGGCCAACGGATGGTGTCGACCGACGGCAAGGCGTGGACGCAAGTCGCCTCGTGGAGCAAGCCGGGACACAACCAGGACGATCTCAACGTCGCGGCGAATTTTAAGGGGACGTTCTACGTCGGCGGCGGATACTTTAGCGGCCGGCTCACGGCGACGCGCGATGGCAAAGAATGGTCCGACGGTGTGATCCCGGGCAGCTCACCCATCTTTGGACTCGAGGTCCTCGGCGATGCACTGTTTGCGATGGACCTGCGCGGCAAAGTGTTCAAGACCACCGATGGCGAGACCTGGGAACTCGTCGCGACGCCGCAGATGCCGCCGCCGACCGAGGTCATGTGGGCCGCATCGCGCAAGCTGGCCAAGGAACGTGGTCGCGACGAAAAGAGCGTCACCGAGTCGCAAGCACAGGGGCATTGGATTCGCGCCACGGCTCAGGGCAACGGTCTGTTGCTCGGCTCGGGCGATTATGGCCCGGTCGTGGCGTTCGATCCACAGACCAACCAAACCACGGTCACGAAGATGGCCGGTCAGGATACGAAGAATCCCGGCCCGAAACGGATCGCGTTCGGCAACGGCGTGTTTGTCGTCATTGGCGAGAAGGGTTTGATTGCCTGCACAAAGGATGGCAAGACCTGGCAGAACAATCGCACGCGTGACGACGTGGGCGACGTGCAGTGTGTCGAGTTCACCGGCCGCGAGTTTCTGCTCTCGCATACCGACGCCAAGACCAAAACCAGCAAACTGCTCAAGTCCAGCGACGGTCTCGCTTGGGAAGCAGTCGATTGGCCTGCGCCACGACAGTTCCGGCTTGTGAACAGCGTGCTCTACAGTTCGAGCTATCCGCCGACCAAGCTGGCTCGCAGTCTCGACGGCGGTCACACCTGGGAACCACTCGCCAACGACGGCGGTTGGCACTTCAAGGCGTATGCGTATGGCCCGATGGTCGGCGGTCCGCCGCCGCAAGCGCCCGGCGCACGAAAGACCGCGGCGAAGTGAATGCGACCAGGTAACGATCGCTTGACGTCGTCTGCCGTTTAACCCCGTTCATGGTGAGCCTTCCACGATGCGCCATTTGCTGCTGTTCATAGGTCTGCTGCTCGCGTGGAATGCACAACCGACTTTTGTGGCCGCCGAGCCACTGAAGCCAACGCACCGCGACTTGGTTTATGGCGAAGCGTCGGGCCAGAAGCTGCTGCTCAACCTGTATCTGCCGACGAACGTCGAGCATGCGCCGTTGGTGGTGTATATCCATGGCGGGTCGTGGCGAGCGGGCAGCTACCAGACATGCTCGGTGGACTATCTCGCGAACGAGGGCTTCGCGGTCGCGTCGATCGAATATCGCTTTTCTAACGTCACGATTTTCCCGGCGCAGATTCATGATTGCAAAGCCGCGATCCGCTGGCTCCGCGCTCATGCGAAGGAATACGGCTACGATGCCACCAAGATCGGCGTGGCGGGCTCGTCGGCCGGCGGGCATTTGGCCGTGCTGCTCGGCACCTCGGGCGATGTCGTCGACCTGGAGGGAGACATCGGCGGCAACGCGGATCAATCGTCCCGCGTCGCTGCCGTGGTCGACTACTATGGCCCGACCGATTTTGTCCTCCGCGGAAAGACGCATCATGCGCGAGCCAACGCCCCCGATTCGAGCACGTATCAACTCTTGGGCGGCGCGGCCAACGCCAACCCCGACAAAGCCCGACGAGCAAGCGGCGTCACCTATGTCACGGCCGACGATCCCCCGATGCTCATTCTGCACGGCGATCGGGACAAGACCGTCTACATGGATCAATCCGAGAGTCTGCGCGACGCCTACACCCAAGCCAAACTGCCAGTCGAGTTGATCGTCGTTCCAGGTGGGGGCCATGGCGGAGCCGTGTATCACACGGGCGAGAATCGTCGCCGCGTGATCAAGTTCTTCCGCCAACACCTCACCAACGCGAAACCGTAGTCCGTTACGGGACTCGCGTGTTGACAGCCGACCCAAGGGTTGTTTCGCGATTCTGGAGCAGTCATACTGCGCTTGCAAATTCCTCCCGCCTCTCTCACCCCGCCCAACATCGCCATGTCTACTCGCATCCCTCGTCGTACCTTTGTGCAATCTTTGGCTGTCGCTGGTTCGGCGCTCGCGCTGCCGGCGGTGAGTTACGCTCGCTTGTTGGGTGCGAATGATCGCCTGCATGTGGCCAGCGTGGGCACGGGTGGCAAAGGCCAGAGCGATCTCAGTGGCGTGGCCGCGAGCCCGGCGGTGAACGTCGCCGCGATTTGCAACATCGACGACTCGGCCAAGCATTTCGGCTGGGCCGCTGAGAAGTACCCGCAGGCGAAGCAGTACAGCGATTGGCGTAAGTTGCTCGATGACAGCAAAGAGATCCAGGGCGTGATCGTGTCGACGCCCGACCATATGCACGCCCCGGTGGCACTGGCCGCAATGCACTTGGGCAAGCACATCTTCTGCCAAAAGCCGCTCACGCACACGTTGCACGAAGCACGGCAAATGCGGTTGGCCGCGAACAAGTACAAGCTCGTTACGCAGATGGGGAACCAAATCCAATCGCACGAGGCGTATCGCACCGCAGTCGCTTGGGTCCACGGCGGCTTGATCGGCAAGGTGAAAGAGGTTCACTCGTGGCAAGGTGGCGTGCCGCGTTGGCCGCGTGCGATCGATCGCCCGGCCGGTTCGGATCCGGTGCCTGCCGGTGTGCAATGGGATCTGTGGTTGGGCGTGGCACCCGAGCGTCCGTTCAAGGCCGAGATGTATCACCCGTTCAATTGGCGCGGCTGGCAAGATTACGGCACGGGCCAACTCGGCGACTTCGGCTGTCACATTCTCGATCCGGTGTTCAAGGCGTTGAAGTTGACCGCGCCGACGAAGGTGAGTGCCGATGCGCCGCCGATGAATCGCGAGACGTGGACCAAATGGGCCGTCGTCCACTATGAGTTTCCCAAGACCGAGTACACGAAAGACACGCTGAAGCTGACGTGGTACGACGGCGATGGTATCACGCCGCCGCGCGATCACCTGGTGGGCGTGCCCGAGAATTTCAAGCTGCCCGGCTCAGGCTCGGCGCTCGTAGGCGAAAAGGGAACGCTGATCGTGCCGCACGTCGCTCTGCCCAAGGCGTTTCCGGAAGAGAATTTCCCGGCTGATAAGCTGCCCGCCAAGGTCGAGGGTGTCGACCACTACGTGCAATGGGCCGATGCCTGCCGCGGCGTGGGACAGACCACGTCGAACTTCGACTACGCCGGACCGCTGACCGAGGCGGTCATGCTCGGCACGATCGCCGTGCGCGTGCAGGGGGAAGAGCTGAAATGGGACGCGGCCGCGATGAAGATCACCAACTCGACCGCAGGCCACGAGCTCGTGAGCAAGCCATATCGCAAGGGTTGGGAACCGACCTGGATTGGCTAATCGTTGGGCACGCGTCTCGCGTGCCTTGAGTTTGCCGAGTCTAGGGATGCTGCGTCCGTTGTCGCTTGAACGGTGGTCGCTGTCGCGCGCACGACCATGTCGGTTGACGCGACTTGTTCCAGGCACGCGAGTCGCGTACCAACGGCTTCGCGTTGTACACCCTAACCTGAATGCCCCTATTGACTTACGACATTCAGCAAGAAACACTCATTGACACGTCGGAAACTTCCGATATATTTGAGTATCAGAGGAGTGACCATCATGAACCAACCTAAGCAATGGACCGATTTGGCTGCCTTGGGCCAAGCGGCGGAATGCCTGCGTATTTTGGCCCATCCGCATCGGTTACGCATGGTGCAGATGTTGCTGGCCGGCAATTACTCGGTCGGCGAATTGGCTGAAAGCTGTGAATTGCCGACTGCCATGGCATCCGAACATCTGCGGCTCATGCAACGCTGCGGGTTCCTGACCGCCGAAAAGGAAGGTCGCCGCGTGTACTATCGCGTCGCCGAGCCGCACCTCAAACAGATCATGCAATGCATCGAAGACCGCTTCGATAGCTCTAAGCCCGTCCCGGCCTAACTATTTTTTTCGATTGTTATATCGACACCTTCCGAACTATCGATACCCCAACACACTTTCACCCTTAGGAGACTCAGTCATGTCCTTCACCGCCATTTCGCCGAAACAACTGTTCGATCTGAAGCAAGCCAACGCCGGCTTGGAGCTCATCGATGTCCGCACGCCCGTCGAGTTCCGCGAGGTGCATGTCACCTTCGCTCGCAATGTGCCGCTGGATCGACTCGACGTCGCCGAGTTGACCGCCGGTCGCGATGGCTCGTCGCAGCCGCTGTATGTGATCTGCCGCTCGGGCGGTCGTGGCAAGCAAGCGTGCGAGAAGCTCTGTGCGGCCGGGTTCACCAACGTGGTGAATATCGAAGGGGGCACCCAAGCCTGGGACCAAGCTGGCCTGCCGGTGGTGCGCGGCAAGAAAGCGATCTCGCTCGAACGCCAAGTGCGCATCGCAGCCGGCCTGCTCGTGCTGATCGGCTCGACGCTCGGCTTTCTGGTCGATCCGTACTACATCGGCATCGCGGCGTTTGTCGGTGCCGGTCTGACGTTCGCTGGCATTACCGATACCTGTGCGATGGGCATGATGCTCGCCCGCATGCCCTGGAACCAAGTCGCCGCCTCTGCTAACGCCGGTGCCACGACAAGCTGCGAAACACCTGCCGCAAAATCGTGCTGCAGCTAACCGAACCCGCTTTAACCAACCATCATTTGCATCATCGAGAGGAGCCCTGATCATGTTTCTCAAACAATACTACCTGGGCTGCTTGGCTCATGCGTCGTACCTCGTGGCCGATGAACGGACCAAGCAAGCGATCGTCGTCGATCCCCAACGCGATGTAGAGCAATACCTGCAAGACGCCGCCGCGGCGGGCTACACGATCAAGTATGTGGCGCTCACCCACTTTCACGCCGATTTTCTCGCCGGTCACATCGAACTGCGCAATCGGGCCGGTGCCGAGATCGTAATGGGGAGCCGCGCTCAAGCCGAGTTCGCCGTGCGGCATGTCAACGAGAATGACGTGCTCGACCTGGGCGATGTGCAGATCCGCATCTTGGAAACACCCGGCCACACGCCCGAGGGTATCTCGCTGCTGGTGTTCGATCGGACAAGAAGTGCCGACGTGCCGCAGGCGGTGCTCACCGGCGATACGCTGTTCATCGGCGATGTCGGTCGCCCCGACTTGCTGGCCTCGATCGGCGTGACTGCCGATGAACTCGCCGACATGTTGTACGATTCGCTGCGGAAGCTACGTGATCTGCCCGAGCCGACGCTCGTCTATCCGGCCCACGGAGCGGGCTCGATGTGCGGCAAGAATCTCAGCAAGGAAACGGTTTCCACCATCGGCGAGCAACGCAAGTTCAACTATGCGTTGCAGCCGATGAGCCGCGAAGATTTTAAGAAGCTAGTCACCGCTGATCAGCCCGAGGCGCCGGACTATTTTGTCTACGACGCGATCAAGAATCGCCAGGAACGCCCCGACTTGGCCACGACGCTCCAGACTTCGCTCAAGCCCTTGAGCGTCGACGAAGTCGTCTTGCTCAAAAACCAAGGTGCTCAACTGGTCGACGTGCGGGAAGCGGCCGACTTTGCCGGAGCCCATTTCGCTGGCTCGATCAACATCGGGCTCAAAGGCAAGTATGCTACGTGGTGCGGTTCGATCCTGAACCACGACCAACCGATCGTCGTGATCGCCGATGCCGAGAGCGAAGAAGAAGCGGTCATGCGACTCGGTCGGATCGGCTTTGACAACGTGGTCGGCTATCTTCGCGACGGCATGGCCGCCTTGGAATCACGGCCCGAGCTGATCCGCAAGCAACCGCGCATCACCGCGGCCGCGCTCGCCGATCTGCGGCACGATTCGCCCGCGCCGTTCATCCTCGATGTGCGTGCCGAGAAGGAATGGAACGGCGGTCATCTTGCCGGCAGCGTCAACATTCCGCTGACGCATTTGGTCGATCGCATCGACGAAGTGCCCGCCGAACGTTCGGTCGTGATCCACTGCGAAGGTGGCTATCGCTCGGCGATCGGCGCCAGCTTGCTTGCCGCACACGGTCGCACGAACGTCACCGATCTCGTGGGCGGCATCAAGGCGTGGCTCGCGTCGCAGTTGCCGGTCGAGTCGGACGGTGAGCCCGTGCTCGCTTGCACTGCCGGTTGCTCCAAGTAATCGGGCCTCAACTCGCGGGAACCTCACACCATGCACCCACTCAGCCTGATTTTTGGCGCGGTGGTCGGCCTGTCCCTGGGTCTGACCGGCGGCGGCGGAGCGATCTTCGCTGTGCCGCTGCTGGTCTATGGGCTTGCGGTGCCGGCTCGCGAGGCGGTCGCCGTGTCGCTCGCGGCTGTGGGAGCGACTTCGTTCGTCGGCTTTTTGCATCGTTGGAAACTGGGCGAAGTCGAGATTCCCACCGGATTACTGTTCGCCGCGGCCGGCATGATCGGCGCTCCGCTCGGAACATGGCTCGCAAGCTTGGTGCCCGACGCGGTCTTGCTGCTGGCGTTTGCCGGCTTGATGCTCGTCGTCGCGTGGCGGTTGTGGCAGCAAGCCACAAAACCCCACGCGCCGATCACCGACTGCCCACCGAGTCCCGTCACGGCTGGTCCCACCTGTCAACGCGATGCCGCGGGCCAACTACGGCTCACGTCGCGCTGTGCGATGTTGCTGCTGGCGATCGGCGTGTTGACCGGCACGCTGTCGGGTCTGTTCGGCGTCGGCGGCGGATTCGTGATCGTGCCTGCGCTGGTGCTCTTCAGCAGTTTGCCAATCCATCGCGCGGTCGGCACGTCGCTGCTGGTGATCGCGCTCGTGAGCCTGTCGGGGATCGCATCGCAAGTGTGGAGCGGTCGCACGATACCGTTCGAGATCACGGCCCTGTTCGTGATCGGCGGCGTCGGCGGACTGTTTCTCGGCCAACGCATCGGTCGCCGCCTCAGTGGTCCGCTGCTGCAGAAAGTCTTCGTCGTCGCGATCCTGCTTGTCGCCGT
>JAEUIL010000372.1 GCA_016794255.1 Planctomycetaceae bacterium
CTGCTTCCCCGGCATTCCCTGGCAGCGGTGTCAGTTCCACTTGCAGCAGAATGCCGCCAGCTACGTCCCCCGACAAGAACTCAAGGCCCCCGTCGCCGCCGATCTGCGGGCCGTCTTTCAGGCATCCGATCGCCGCGAGGCTGACCGCTTGCTCGGGGCGATGGTCGAGAAGTATCGCCCGACGGCGCCGCGGCTCGTCGCTTGGCTGGAGACCGCTGTTCCCGAAGGGCTCACGGTCCTCACGCTGCCTGCCGCGCAACGCAAGCGGCTCCGCACCACCAACGTCTTGGAACGACTCAACGAAGAGATTCGACGAAGGACACGCGTCGCGCTCCTCTTCCCAAACGAGGACTCGCTCCTGCGACTCGCATCCGCCGTACTCATCGAAATCTGTGAAGACTGGGAAACCGGTAAAATCTATCTCCCCCAGGAATCCGACTGATCACCGCTCCTTCAACTCGACGCGATTTTACAGAAGCAATGTTGCTTTATCGAACGCCGCCGGCCAGCGGCACGAACTTACGGCACCAAGCGAGCTGTGTACGGGCAAATTCTGCAATGTCGCTCGGACCTTCGCAGCCAGCAATGGTTCCGGCCACCGCGATGAACAGAACATCCAGCAGACGATGGGCAGTGCTTTGTTCAATGCGAGGATCAGACACTGTCGTAAAAAACGTGGCGAAGTCACACGCTGGCAAGCAAGGCATCGTAGCTTCCTGGGAACGGAGGAGAAGTAACCCGTACCCAGAAACCATTCGCTGCTAGCGTTTACTAAGGCAAGGCCGTCGCTAAGATTGGCCGTCGACTCGGTGCGATGGCCGTGCCAGTGCGGCATACCGTTAATGTGCACGTTGTGGATAAATTATCCGTGTGCGGTATTGACAATGCCGGGAGGCGGTTTGCTGCTGCAGTGGTTAGTACCAAGGTTCCACTGTGGGCCGGAGTTGACTGTAAGGCATTACGGTCCGCTGGACGAGCTGCGTATCGTCAGCGCATAAAAATGGCCCACGACTTGAGGAGTCGTGAGCCACTTGAGTTGAAGCCAACAGCCGCCTTTTGCTGTGGCCTACTTGTAGGATCGTCACAAAATGTGGGAAACTGTATATCTTTGTCGCAGGAAATAGCCACCGACCTATGCGATACCCGTGTCGGACTGGACACGGTGGGGACACCCCAAAACCAAGCAGCCGTGACTGTATGGTACCTTGCCATGTCGATTGCCAGAAGCTGAAGACGTGACCGACACGGTTTCATACTCACTCGATGACAGTGCCGGCGGATTGTTCGCTATAGACAGCGCTACCGGCGTGAGCACCGTCGCCGGGGCGATCGACTACGAAACGGCTCATAGCTACACCGTAATCGTCCGCGCCAGAAGCACCGACACGTCGTTCAGCACGCAATCGTTCACGATCAACGTGCTCGACGTGAATGACAACCCGCCGACGCTCAACCTTGATTCGAACCATAGCTTGGGTGCGGCCGGACTCGACTATGCGACGACGTTTACCGAGGACGCGGGCCCGGTCAAGCTGGGTGACGTCGATCTGACGATTAACGATCTCGACTCGCCGATCATCAACTCGGTGGTGATCACGATCACGAATCGCTTCGACGGCCTCAACGAGTTGCTCGCGGCCGACACGGCCGGCACCACGATCACGGCGGTCTATGCCGGCGGTACGCTCACGCTGAGCGGCGCCGACACGCTCGCCCATTATCAACAGGTGCTCCAGACGGTCACCTACGAGAACCTGTCGAACAATGCGAACTTGACCGACCGAGTGATTACGTTCACGTCGAGCGACGGTTCGCTGGTCGGCCCGGTCGCGACGGCGACGGTCCACATGGTCGGTATGCCCGACGCGCCAACTTTGACTTCGCCGGCGCTCATCATCGCGACCGAAGACACGGTTTTGGTCCTCAATTCAAGTTCTGTCGGAACGGCGTTCGTCGCCGACGTTGATAGCGCGACGCTGCAAGTGAGTATCACCGTCACTGCGGGCGATGTCTCGCTGGCGACCACCGCGGGACTGACGTTCCTCACCGGCGACGGTCTCCACGATGCAACGCTCGTCTTTACCGGCACGCAAGCCGCGCTGAACGCCGCTTTGGACGGAATTTCGTTCACACCAGCCGCCAATTTCAATGGCCTCTCCTCGATCGCCTGGACCGTGACCGATCCGACCAGCTTGAGTGCGTCGACCATCACGACGATCGACGTGGCGGCTGTCAATGACGCACCTACGATCACCGGCCCGGCGACGATCAACATTAACGAAGACACGCCAGCCGTGTTTAACACGGCCAATGGCAACGCATTCCAAGTCGCGGACATCGATGTGGGTGTGGTCAAGGTGACGCTCTCGGCGGCTCATGGCACTTTGTCGCTCGCTTCGCTGACGGGACTGACGTTTGTCGTCGGCACCGGCACCGGCGACAGCACCGTGACGTTCTGTGGCACCGTGAGCGCCGTAAACGCAGCCCTCGATGGACTCGCGTTCACGCCGTCGGCCAACTATCACGGAGCGGCCGTGATTCAAGCGTTTGTCGACGATCAAGGGAACACCGGCGCCGGTGGCGTGCTGAGCGATTCGCTCACAACGAACATCGCGATCGCGAGTGTCAACGACGCCCCGGTCGGCGTGAATGACACGATCAACACCCGCAACATCGACACAATTCTGATCACGACCAGCGGCTTTCTTGCCAACGATACGGATGTCGACGGCGATCCGTTGACCGCCGTACTGCTGACGCGTCCGACGCACGGTACGTTCGTCGCCTCGGGTGGCGGCGCGTGGTTGTACGTGCCCGACGCGACTTACTTCGGCAACGACACGTTCACTTACATCGCGACCGACGGCCAGCTCAGCTCGCAGCCGATCACGGTGACGATCGTCATCAGCATTGCGGGTGGTCCAAACTCCGGCGGGGCTGCCCAAAGCGCTGGTGCGCTCGGCGGCGTGATCTCAAGCGCGTTAATCACCAGTGCCACGAAAGACGAGTCGACGGCTGTCGTTATGAAGCAGCATTTCTCGGCGGCATCGATTGCGATCGAGCGCGAAGCGGTCAACGAAGCGCCAATCGGGCCGTTGCAGAACAATCAAAACCAGCAGTTGACCGCCATCGATGTTCGTTCGCTCGACTCCGAGAACCTCGTCAACACGGCATTCCGCAGTGCGCTATTCGTACGACCGGAGACGTCGGTCCGGATGGACGACACCTCGATTACACGCTTGCTCACGTCGACCACGATGTACACGCCGTTCAACGTCGGGGCTATGAACACGATGCTCGACGGCCTGCGCGATCAGGTCGAGATGCGTTGGGAATCGATGAGCATCTCGACCGGTTCAGTCGCGGTGACCGCCGTCGGTTTGACGGCCGGCTACGCAATCTGGGCGCTGCGGGGAGCCCACTTGGTCGCGACCTTGCTCACGACCATGCCGGCCTGGTGGAGTATTGACCCGTTACCAATTCTAACGGCATCCAACTTAAAGCGAATGACTAACGACGATCACGATGAATCACTGGCTGACATTGCAGTCGGAGCCAAGAACCGCCAGGAAACAATCGCTCGTTCACCACACGCCGCTGCTGGTACGAACCGCTTAATCTCAACCGATGATTCTTCGCAAATCAAAGCCTAAAAATCACCATTCGGTCATTGATCAGGCCTAGAATTGTCTCTTGAAGTAGTTTCAGAGGCGTTACGCAACGTTGGATCGTCATTGGCTCGCGTAGTTGATGTGGGGGCAGCCAATGTCTGGGCAATCCTCAAGGCGACGAGCATCAAGAGACGATGAAGCGGGCTATTGACGCATACCGGGCGCTGGACTTGATTGGTCGCTCCTGCGACCGATCGAGATCGATACTCGCGTGACATAGTTTTTCTCCTAGGGGGTAAGACGAGTCAAAACCATCGGTTGAAGGTTGATTGCACAAAAAAGCCTCGGCATGTGATGCCGAGGCTCTCGAAAAAGTAGAAAACCAGTTAAGTGACGCCAACTAGATCGGACGACGTTGATAGCCGTCCATGGGTGCAAAACGGTAACGCAGATGCTTGTGCCGCCGCAGCTTGCCGTAGTCCTGTGGCGGTTCAAACAAGGGCAGGTACGGAGTGTTCGTCCCAGCGTCGTTCATCGCTTGCTGCAATGCCAATGCATGCTGAACCGCCGTTGTCGAAGGACGCTCTTCGATGCGTGCCGCGATCTGCTTCAAATGCAGGCCTTCGGCGCGCAACTGAGTAGCAGTCTCGCGAATTCGTTCGCGTTGGGGTGGATCGAACAGGTCCACGGTCACTTCACGAGTCAACAGCGAGGAGAATCCCGGTACTCTTACTGCATCGGCGATCATCCCGCCGAAATCGAGCTTGAGACGTGCCCGGGGCAGCGGGTGACCGCCATCCACGAGGCGCACCAGATGAACCTCGAATTCGGGTACAATCTTTTGAAGCAGCGTTCCGAACTCGGGCGTGTCGTCGTTCAGTGCCTTGAATGCCTGCTCGTAGCGCGCCCGCAGTTCCGCTGCCGACTGCGGCAACTGAGGCGGCGCTACCTGATTTCGTTCCAGCCAACGACGGCGCAACTCAAGCTCGCGTCGTCGTTGCTCTAGTTCCCGCAGTTCGTTTTCCAACAAAGGCGAGGTACCGAAGGACTTGAACGCTTTCAACAGATTAGCCGACTCACGGTCAATCAGTTGCTGTTGTGAGTCCACTTCGTGCAGTTGGTCCTGGTTAGTCCCCGACGCAGTTCGGACGGAGCTCTTGACCATAGAACGAAACTGAGCATCGAAGCCATCCAGCTGGTAGAGGGTGTCGTTGATCGCCGCCAAGACTCGCTCGGTCGCAATCTTGCCGTCGATATGAATCGAGTTCCAGCACGAATAGCTGTGACTACCAGAGCACATGAGGTGTCCAGCCAGTCCATTGCCACCCCAGTGATAGATGCGACCGCAATACCAACACCGCGCGTGCTGCCCGGGAAATCGCGTCCGTTTACGGGGGACGTTAGCTCGAACATCCACGCCGTTATGCGACTTGCGACGATAGGCGGCGTTCGATTTGTGCAGCAGTTCGACCAGTTCGTCGAACTCATCTGCGGCAAAATATGCCAAGTGCGGGCACTCGTAGAACGTGGCCCCCTTAGGATTACGTTTCTGCACGCGGCGTCCAGTCTCGTGGACCTTCACCGTGTGATTGCGCCCACGAAAGGCGACGCCTTTCAGTAAGCTGTTCCGATAGAACCGGAGGACCATCGTGCCGTTCCATCGATCGCTCCGTGCATAGGGGCCGACGGGCACGTTGTTGGCGTTAAAGTAGTCGGCAACCACCGCACCGCTGAGCGTCGATCGTAAGAGTCGCGCCCCCTCCACGATGAACCGTTCCGCCTCCGGGGCCTTCTGCCAGTCGTCATAGGTTTTCGCCCCCTCGGGCAAGATATAACCATAGATCGGCCGGGCCATCGCGCCGCCGAACTTCTTGAAACGGTTCATGTTTTTCTGTTTGATCCGCTTCGACGTTCGCTCATTGTGAGCAACGCTCTCGCTACAGGCGTTGATGGCGTCGACTTCCCACGATTCGTCGGCGGTGTCGATGCCGTCGTTAATACAGATCGATCGGGTGCCGTGGTCGACACCAACTCCCAGCAATCGCGCCGCCTCGGTTCCTCGCACGAGACGACTCAGATCGTCGTAAACAAAAAGATCGTACGTGCCGGATCGGTAGGCCGCTTCCACCTGTTCGAGTTCGGGGCGATCCAACCGCTCCCCCTTTCCCTTGGTGGCGATGACTTCATAGTCAACCGGACCTTCATACAGATCGGCGACTGCCTCTTTGGCGTTATCTTCCTGGTCATCCAGGCTGAGTTCCTTCTGGTTAGTGCAACCAGAGATCCGGCAGACGATGCCAACACGCAGGGCTACGCCGTTACGTGGGTGGACTACGATTTCAGAACGTGGCATGAGTTACCTCCCGAGGAGGCAACGCCGAAACGGCTTCGCGATTGACACAGTGCGTCAATCGTGGATAACGTTCATGACAGTTCCTGAACACAGGAGAGCACCACTGACAAGAGACAAGTTCTTGTCCGTGTTCGCCTTGTGATCATAAGCCGATATCTGCCAATGGCTTATCAAATGACGCGCAGAGAGACGCGTGCCCAACGTCATAAAGCCGCGAACGCTGGTCGCGTGACAAAATGGATAGATGGGTTCGGCTATAGAGTGAACAGGACGAACTAAGCGTGAACAGGTCTCTATTCGGTTCCTGCACCCTTTTTGCAGTCCGGGGTGCGAACATCACGCGCGGCCCGTGGGACTCCAGGGGGGTGTTCCACGGGCCGTTGCGTTCTCGGTAGCCCGTGAAGTCTAGTGGAATTCGCTTCCTGTCCCGACTGTTGCCACGATTCGTTTACGAATCGAGTATCTACCCCATTTGTTTGAAGCGGTCAGGCTTGTTTCGCATCAGCTGTTAAAGCAAGAACACAACGATGAATCTCGGATAGTCATCCCAGGAGATCTAGTTCCGCCTATCCGGAACTCCGAACCGCATGACTATTACTTGGGCCGTTTCACAACCTGTGCAGCTCACCCGATGAGACTCGGAGCTTTTATAGACGAGCATGCCCTCAGTTCCACACGGTTCGCTGTTAGCATCTTGAATGTTTTGAAATTCCACCCGTACCGACCCGCACAATGGAACTACGGCCTCTATTCCAGGATGATGATTCCAGGAACTACATCCGCCTGGCTTGAGACTGAGCAAAGTTACTGACATATCTGAGTTTGCAAGCGTCCGCGAAGGAATCCAGTAGTCTGCGCCGATTGCACTCCCTGATGCTCCCACCGGCGGTTGTACCCAGTCACGATATTGTTGCGAATGTCCCGTCATTGCCCCGCGGACGAAAACCACACGCAACGCAGGGGGTGCAGCATACCCATCTAGAAGAACAGGGGGTAGCCCAAGCTCCTTGGCAATCTTACGCACGGTAGCAATCGTGGGAACATTTCCCACGTCTTCGACCATTCCTTCAAAGCACGCACGAACTTGGCTGCCTTCACCTTGGTCTGAGAGTTCTTTGGACACCGCGTTTAGGCACTTATCGTACTCGATAATTGCATGAAATGCTTCATCTGAGATGTTAGGTAAGTCTGTTTCTAAAGTGTGTCGCAATTGCATGATACTCATGCGAAGATTCCGTATGCTGTCGCTCTGAATCGAAAAACATGCAAAATCCTGACTTAGATGTGAGTGCAAATAGCGCGAAAGGCCCACAAGGTCCTGAATCCTGCTTCGCTCATCGCTCACGCTCTTTTTGTTCAAACGATCTTGAGGAACGCGCGTTCGATCTTGAACCCAAGAAGCGAGTTGTCTCCAAAGGACATAACTCTCCTTTGACTCTCGAATCCAGGCCGGTATATCCTTTTCTAGTGACACGAGAACTTCGATTCTGCTACGTCGCGACGGAACCTCACGCCCCAATGTTGACATCAATTCTGCAATGCGCTTGAGACTCTTGATTTGTCGGCGCCGTGTTCCGTGTCGATCCAGCTGGAAGAATCGAACGATTAGCGCTACAGTAGCGTCAGTACGAGACAAGTTCCATAGAGCGTGCGGAATCTCCGCGTTGAAATGCACATAGTCACCCTGCTGAAGCGGCGTCCAGATACCTGTATTCTCTAATTGGAGAAATGCCGATCCTGCCAAAATTAGGATGAGCTCATCTCCGGGATGGACATGAAGGTGCGTGTGAGGAACTTTGTCCGCATCAGGATTCTCGAAGTGTCGCAATAGTTCCGTGACACGATCAATTTCGTGGCTGTGGCCATCGACTTCAACAACCGCCTCATTGGGCGGAAGCTCAAGTCGAACAAAAGAACACTCGAAACCGTCAATCCGCTCAGGGGCATTCTGATACGTTGCACGACCGCTATGGGCCACAGATGGGGGTGAGAAAAAGTCTCGGTATTTTAGCTCAATGCAAGCCGCATTCTTGCGCTCTGCTGTAAGCCATTCGGCCATCAATTCGGGAACGTCGCGCGGATTAGTGGGTTCGTCAAAGCCATGTAACAACTGTCGCAATCTTTCAAATGGAATACGCTCACGAATCTTGCCTTGGAACAGATCGTTAAGTCGTTTCTGTTTGTCGTCTCTGGTGCCAGTCAGCATCCACTGGCTCTTGCTGACATCCCCCGGCCACTCTTCTTGTTGTTGAAGTATTGCCTTGTCAGAAAGCCCTACCACCTCACGGTATTGGCCGAGAAAAAGTCCCAGCTCGGACAGGTCGACCTCGAAGTTGCGCGTATGCGGAAAGTGTGGTGAGGCGCGAAACGCATCCCAGTTGCAGCCAAAAGTATCGTTGCTGTTACCGAACCCTCGCTGTAATGCCTCGATAATTTCAACGTCTGCCATATCGCTGTCGAGGGATCCTCGGGGTGCCCACTTTCCTCCAGACTCCCGCACTTCAACAAATCGAAAGTCGTTACACGCCACATTCGATGCAGTCTTGGAAACAGACAGACACGTTCGAAACTCATTGGCAATACGAGTTTGCTGAAAGGGATGCACAGGATTCTCCCCCTCCGGAGCATTAAGCAGTGCATGAATGTCTTTCCCAAATGTATTCGCCTTCGCAATTGGCTCCAAGTTAAAGCTAGATTGCAGTTGCCGAAGACATTCATTGATGGTCGGAATGTCAAAGCCCTTTTGCATAAGTGCTTGACTCACGGCGGCGATCCCAGCGAGTCTTGTCATCGACTTCCATACTCTAGCGTTTACATTTGTGTATTCACTGTCGCCGGTCGCCAATCTGGTCTTGGCGAGTTTGTACGATCTAGTAGAAAGGGACTCATACGTGGCTTGAATCGCTACTAAGCAATTCTCGGTGCGCTCCGAACAGTCGAGATAGAAGGTGATCTGACGAAAACCCTTTCTTGGCCTTACCATGCGCGGATGCCTCCCATTTACGAACGACCCAATCCGTTTACACGCATGCGAACGGCTGGTGCCGTGCATGTATGCACTCACCCCGGATTCTAGAATATCAAGGTTTGGTGTGCCATCGCATTTTGGCAAAGTTTAATCGTTAGGGTAGTTTGCCGGCTGGAATCGGGTTACGCATCGCCCGAGGCTAGCAGACGATTGTTCGTGGAGTTCAAGCCATGCACGCCACTCTGAGAATCGCGGGGTTTCTAGCATTCTTTACCGGGTACTGCGGCCTTTGTGCGGAACACGGTGACTACTGGTACATCCTCATCCTGTTCCACGCAGTCATCGAGATTACGTGCTGGTGGTACGAACGATCACGACAAGAGACTCTGCCGCAGGCAGAGAATAATCTAAAGAATGATACGCATCATTCGACGTCGTTGGACCCGCTCGACCATCGGAAAATGTGTTCGCGGAAAAGTGATACCAATAGTTCATCAACTTCAGAAAGGAAGGAGAATAATCATTTCTATTCCTGAAATACCTAACGCCATTCGCGGCGACGAGTACCGCGATGTGGTTGCGTGTGATAGCCATGTCCATCGGCTCTCAGCCTATTGGCGCTTGCAGGGCAAGGAAGCTAGATTGAAGTTCGTCGCATGCTTCGTGACTGCGAGAAACTTCGGAGACGCGCTTGCTTACGGCACGCCGGTGATCGAGGCGTCGGCGGGCTCGGTGATCGGCTCGGATGCTTCGACTGCGAGCGGCAACGTGACTGTGAACTTCGTGCCGTGGCCGCGTTCGCTGGTGACGCCGATGTGACCGCCGTGCGCGGCGACCGTCGAGCCGACGATGCTCAGCCCCAGCCCGGTGCCGGTCGCTTTCTTGAGCCGATGCCGCGATTTGTCGCCGCAGTAGAACCGCTCGAAAATGAACGGCAGATCGAGATCGTCGATCCCCGCGCCGGTGTCCGACACGCTCAGCACCACCTCGCGCGTCTCGTAACGCTCGAACAACTCGACCCGCACTTTGCCGCCGCCGGGCGTGAACTTGATCGCATTGTCGAGCAAGTTGTTAATCACCTGCCGCATCCGGCCCGCATCGCCGCGAATCGAAGCCGAGGCGATCGACAACTCGAGATTGATCCCCTGCGTCTCGGCCACGGCCTGAAACATGTCGCACGACCGTCGCACGGTCGGTGCCAGGTCGATGATCTCGGCGTCGGGCCGGATTTTCTCGCGGTCCACCTCGGCCAGCGTCAGCAACTGATTCACCAGCGCTCGCAGCCGATCGCATTCTTCGAGCACGCCGGTGATCGCCTCTTTGTACTCGTCGATCGTCCGGTCCGAGTTGAGCGTCACTTCGAGCGAACTCTGGATCGCCGTCAGCGGCGAGCGCAACTCGTGGGCCGCGTCGGCCGTGAAGCGTCGACCCTGATTGATGAACGCCGCGATGCGATCCAAGAAGCCATTGACCGTCGAGCTCAGTTGATCGAGCTCGTCACGCGTGCCGCGGATTGGCAAGCGGCGTGAATCGAGATCGTCGGGCCGAAGCTGATGCGTGGTCTCGATAATCTCGCGGATCGGCTGCGTGGCCCGCATCGCCAGCAGATAGCCACCCAGCGGCGTGATGACGAGCGCGGCCAAGCCGACCATGACGAGCAGATTCGTGATCGCTTGCAACTCGTGATGCAATTCGCGCAACGAAACGCCGGCGCGAACCACATGCAACGGCATGTCGCGGCGGCGCGTGCGCTGTTGGGCCAAGCGAAAGCCTTCGAGCGTGCGCGGACCAAATTCCGAAGCATCCGAGTACGGCACGACCAGCTTGTCGGGCGCGGTCGAGCTTTTGAACACCAGATCGCCGTCGCCGTTGATCAACCGGGCATACAACCCGCGATGGGTGTGCGTGATCGACTTGCGTTCCAACTCGGCCTCGATCAGCGCCAGATTGGGCCAATTCGACTCGACCGTCAGCCGCATTTCGGTGAGGTCTTCGTTTAGCAGTTGCTCGATCTCGTGCAGCAACGCGTACCACACAGCCGTGCGGACGCCCAAGAGCGTGACCACGATCAACAGCAGCATGATCAGCGTGTTCCACAGCGTCAGCCGGAACCGCAGACTGCCGGACAATTCATTGAGCGACCCGAAGGGCATAGCCACGACCGCGGGCGGTCTCGATCAAGGAGCGTGTAAAACCTTTGTCGAGTTTACCACGCAGCCGATTCACGTGCACGTCGAGCACGTTGGTCATGCCGTCCCAATCTTGATCCCACAGATGCTCGCACAGCATCTTGCGCGTCACGACTTGACCGGCGTGGCGCATCAGAAACTCGAGCAGGCTGAACTCGGTCGGCGTCAGTTCAATCTCGCGCCCCTCGCGGATCACGCGCCGCGTGCTCATATCGAGCCGCAATTCGCCGACTTGCTGCACGGGGGCCGGACGATTGGCGATCCGCCGGCAGACGGCTTCGATCCGCGCGAGCAACTCGGGAAAGGCAAACGGTTTGACCAGATAGTCGTCGGCGCCGGCATCGAGCCCCTCGACCCGTTCTTCGACCGTGCCACGCGCCGAGACCAAGATCACGGGCGTGACGATCCGTTGAGCGCGGATTCTGCGCAAGAATTCCAAGCCCGACATGGCGGGCAGCATCTGATCGAGCGTGATGCAATCGAACGTCTCGTGCGTTGCGGCATCGAACGCTTGTTCGCCGTTGGCGGCCCAGGTGACGACATGGCCCGCCTCGGACAAGCCTTGCTGCAACGAGCGCCCGACCACGGGATCGTCTTCCACCACCAACAACTTCATGGAGCCGTTCCTCGGATCGATTCGCGTGATGTCCGCCGAACTCGGGGCGATGCCCAGTGTGTTCGCTACCATGATCGAGCAGTCTCCAGCCCTAGTCAACTTGCGATTCTTTTCCTTGGGCAAGAATCAAATCGTCGGGCGTCGCCGGATCGAGCACCGTCGTGACGACACCCTTGTGCCGTGCAGCCCGCGGATGACTCGACACGGCCCGATGTCCGTCGAGACCCACGATCACCAACCGCGCGTCGCGTTCTTCGAACTCACGTTGCAGCTCATGAAGCTTTTCCATCACCGTGTGGTCGACGACCCGCGTGCTCGAGAGATCCAGCACCACCTCTTTACCCTGCTCGGCCCGTTCAATGCGTTTCCGGAGCGCGACCCAACTGCTGAACACGGCCGAGTGTTTGACCAGTAAGGTGAGACTGCCGTCGGCGTTGTGTTCGATCTGCACCGAGGGGCGGAACAACGAGCCAAGCGGGGCGCCGCTCCACAGGTTGATTGTCAACTCGGCCGCGACACCGATCAAAATGCCGATCAGCAAGTCGGTCGCCAGCACCGCCACGATCGTGGTCACGAACACGAATAACTGCTCGCGACCGACGTGGTACATGTGCATGAACTCACGCGGCGAGGCGAGCCGGAAGCCGGTGAACACCAGCATCGCCGCCAGCGCCGCGAGCGGAATCTTGTGGATCAACCACGGCACCGACGATACGAACGCCAGCAGAAAGATGCCGTGCCAGAAGTTGCCGAACCGGCTGCGAGCGCCGTTGTCGATATTCGCCTTGCTCCGCACGATCTCGCTGATCATCGGCAGACCGCCCACGAACGAGGCGAGCGTGTTGCCCACGCCGACCGCCAGCAGATCGCGGTTCATGTCCCCCTTGCGTCGCCAGGGATCGAGCAGTTCGACCGCCTTGGAACTCAGCAGCGACTCGAGCGAGCCGATCAGGGCGAACATCACCACCCACTTCCAACCCGCCACGGTCTCAAGCGCCCGCCAGTCGGGCAGATAAATCGCCGAGAACAGACTGTTCGGCACGTCGGGCAAATAACCCTTCGGGCCCACGGTGTGGTTGTAACCCAAGAACGTGTAGGTGTGTTGATGATCGAGATCGAAGTACAGGCTGAGCGGAATCGCCATCAGCACGACAAGCATCTGCGTGGGGATGATCTTGGCAATGCGGCTTTTGATTTGCGGCACGCCGAACATGATCAACAACCCGAGCGCACCGATCAGCGCGATCTCGGGATTCCAATTCCGAATCGAGTCGGGAATCTGCGCGATGGCATGCAGCGGTTCGAGCGTGCCGATCTTGTGACCGTCCGAGGTCATCGTCACGCCGAGCACGTTGTGAATCTGCTTCGACATGATGATGACGCCGATCGAGGCCAGCAGCCCATGCACGGCGGCGGTCGGAAAGAACTCGCCCAGCACGCCTGAGCGCAAGAGCCCGAACACGATTTGCAACACGCCCGCGGCGACCCCGATGGCGAGTGCCAGCCGATAAGGCCCGATCATGTCGTCGTCGGCAAGCCCGAACGTGGTGCGCATCTCCATCACCGCGCCAAGCACGATCACGATCAAACCCGCCGCGGGACCTTTGATCGTCAGTTCCGAGTTGCTCAGAAACGTGGCGATCACCGCGCCGATGATCGCGGTAAAGATGCCGGCCACCGGCGGATAACCGCTCGCGATCGAAATGCCCAGGCAGAGCGGCAACGCGATTAAGAAGACCAAAAAGCCCGACAACATATCGTGCTTCCAAAACCGCAACAGCGAGACGAGCGTTTCGCTGCCGTGCGGGGCGTCGTCGGACGAAGCAATCGCCATAACTCTGAACTCCGAGGTGGGCAATACTCGTGGTAGGCCCGAGCCATGGGGAGAACCACAGCTCGCTGTTCCAAGTATCGCAACAACGGCGTTCGTAACGCTAGCCGACGAACGATTACATCTTGTTAACCATCAACGAGTTAGGGCGATTAAGATGACGATTCCGTCAGGTACAAACGCCCGGGCCGCCGAGTTCGCGTCCCTGGCGAGCGGCACTAGAACTTAACGCCGCGGCTCAAACCGAGCCGTGGGAAGACCTTCGGCAAAATCGATCACGTATCGACCGTTACTGGTGGGATACTCGATTGCTTCGCGACGTTCGAAGTCGGTCGTTCCCGTGCGGACCCAGTGATCGGCCGTGGTCGGCAATAACGCGGTGCCCGTCACCGCGAATACGATCTCGGTTCGATTGCCGAGACTGTGCCCGGTGCTGAGAAACACCTGGCCGTCAATCTTTGCCTGATCGACAACCACCAGCTCGGCCTGCAAGCCCGCCTGTTTCAGATTGGCGATGGCCGCCTGCTTCTCGACGAACGGGCAAACGGTGTCGGCCGCGCCATGCACGCTCACGATCCGCGCCGTGTTCCCCAGCCGCTTCATGATCTGGGCGTGCTGCACGTGGCCCGTGTCGCGAATCTCCTGCGCGTCGGGTGACAGGTACCGCTTGCTCGTCGGGTCTTTCGACCACCGGGCATCCAACGAACTGCCGCCAGGCAAGTTGAACGCAATGTCGTCGTTCAGCTTCGCCATGCCGCACAGGTCGATGATCGCCGTGAAGGTGCGCGGCGCGAGCTTGTTGACCATCAGCGAGACGTTGCCTCCGCCGGAACCGCCCGTGGCGTAGATGCGTCGCCGGTCGAACTTGACGCCAGCACGATCCAGGCCCGCGAAGACGGTGTAGAGCGCCCGGAGGGCGTCGATCCCTTGCAGATAGCCGAAGTCGTAGGGGCCGTTGTTCGGATCGACGCTGACCTTGCCGCTCTGCAAATAGTCGACCGTGATGCAGACCACGTTGAGACGATACGCCATGGTGCGCGGATGCGGCGCGCCCGACGAGCCCGTGCCACCCCAGTTGTGCAGCGAGAGCATGAGCCCCGTCTGCTCGTTGACACTGGCCAGCGTCGTGCCTGGATACTCGATGCCGACCAGCACCGAGCGTGGCCCTGGTTCAAACGGCCATTCCTGTGTGGGCACCGTGATCGCGCCGTTCTTCTCCGGCAGCGCGGGCACAATCTCCGCCGCAAACGCCGCCTCCGCTGCGAACGTGAGCGCAACAACGACCGTCCAAACTAAACTCTTCATCATGCCGACGGCTCCGGTTCAGCTAAAGTACACCTTCTCGGCCGTCTTCTTGAGCAGCCATTCCTTGTCGCTCGGGGAAGCGTCGAGCCGGTCGCGAATCAAGGCGATCGACGATTCATACGTGTGGCCGTTCTGCACTTGGAACGGACAGTCGGTCGCCCACATGAGCCGCTCGACGCCATAGGCATCGATCAACCGGCGGATCATCGGCAACAGATCGTCGTACGGCATGGTCTTCTTACCCAAGGCGTAGAACGCCGACAGTTTCACCGTGATCTGCTTGTGCTTGGCGAGGTCGCACAGCTCTTTGAGCACCGCGTCGTTGACCGTGCCGTCGACGCCGATCCGCGCAAAATGGTCGATCACCACCGGCGTGTCGGGATATTGCTGACACATCCGATCGACGACCGGCAGCGAGTTCGGATTGATGAGCAAACACATGTTGAGCCGCTGGCGAGCGCCGACTTGCCACATCTTGTTGATCCCCGGCGTGCCGAAGTACGCCGCCGGATCGTTGGCCCACGGTGCGAGCCGAAAGCCACGCACACCCTTGCTCTTGAGTTCGACCATCGTCTCGCCCACGGTCGGCGCTTCGCTATCGACCACCGCCACGCCCGAGAAGACGCCCGGGAAGCGAGCCATGGTGTCGAGCATGTATGAGTTGTCGAACTTGTAGAAACTCATCTGAATGAGCGTGATCCGACTGACGCCGCAGGGCCGGGCTTGGGCGAGCAGTTCCTCGGGCGTGAAGCTCGGCGGGGCCATGCCTTCCTTCTTGTAGCCAGCCGCGAGCCGATACTTGTCGGTGTCGGGCGTCCAGACGTGGACATGAGCATCGATCCAGCCCGACTTCACATCAGCGGCCTGAGCACGATTCGCATTCGACATAACAATCGCTCCGGCCGCGCCGATCGCCGACTGAGCGACGAACTGGCGGCGAGTGACGGGGTGTGACATGAGATGATCCTCAATGGGGCAAAAGCGGAGAGCCGAGACAAAAGCGGAGAGCAGAAAGCTGAAAGCAGGTGGGGAATCACGCCTGAATCATGAGCCAAGTCCGACTCCAAATCAACCAAGAACCAAGCACTAAGCACCAAGAACTAACCACCATCCACTACTCCTCCATCACCTGCCGCATCCGCTCGATGCCCAAGCTCAACAACTCATTCGGATCGCGTTCCCAGAGCGTCGGGTTGAACAGTTCGAGGCTCACGCAGCCGCGGTAGCCACCGTCGCGCAGCCATTTCATTTCGCGGCGCAGATCGAGCACGCCGTCGCCCGGCATCACTCGGTCGGGATCCATCTGCAACTCGCGCTTCACATACGCCGGCGCGTCGTCGAGATGGTAGTGAGCTACTTTCGCGATCGGCACTTTGACCAAGTCGCTGAACTCCGAGCCGCCACGATACGTGTGAAACGAATCGAGCACCACCGTCGCGGCCGGGTCGTTCGCTTCGTTGACGATCTTGAGCAGTTGATCGATCCGATACACGCTCTTGCAGAAGCCGAGATACTCCATCGTCGGCAGCACGCCGATCTGCTTGCCCGCGGCGAGCAAGTCGCGGTAACGTCGGCTCACGACATCCAGATCGCAGGCCACGAGCGGCGGCGTGGCAACGATGTACTTCGAGCCCAACTGCACGGCAAGCTCCATGCTCCGACGACAGGTGTCGAGCGCTGCGGGATAGGCGTTCTCCGGAGCGTTGCCCCAGCCGTGCATCGCGATCACATTCGGCACGAACAGCCCGTGATCCTTGACGCTCTTGGCCACATCGGCCACTTGGCCGCCGCCAGCGACATAGCGTTGCACATCACGCAGCCACAACTCGATCGCACCGAAGCCATGTTTCGCCGCGAGACGGATTTGCTCCATCACCGGCTGGTACATGATCGTGCTCGTGTTCAAACAATAGGTGAAAGGGGAGGGCATGGGGGGTGGCTCGCAAATTCAGGGTAAGGTGGCGTGGAGAATGTCGAATGTCGAAATCTGAATGCCGAAAGAAGCACGAATGACGAATGTCGAAGGCTCATTCGTCATTTAGTCTTCGTCATTCTTTCGGCATTCAGATTTCGACATTCGTCATTCACATCCATTGGCCTCGTGGACTCGAACGACTTCGCATCACGTCGGCAGTTCCTTTCCGCGGGTCTCGGGTGCCGCCAACAGCAACACAACTCCTACGAGATACAACAG
>JAEUIL010000399.1 GCA_016794255.1 Planctomycetaceae bacterium
GCCGCGTCGAGGAAGCACTTGAACAACTTGACCTTGAAGCTCGTCGGAACGATCTCTTCCAAAATGCTCTCGGCCGAGGGGAAAAATTCGTAGTCGACATTCGAGCCGGTCGCCGCAGCGCCATCGGCACCGGCGAGCGAACCGAGCGGCAACAGGGTCTCGACCGTCGCCGTTTGCTTGGCGGCGTTGTCGAACCGGGTGTACGCCACATCGAGGCGATCGATCTTGCCGGTCAAATAGTCATCGAGATAGCGGTTCGCCAGAACCTCGACCTCTTCAAACGTCGGCTTGTCTTCGAAGTGCGTGTACGACTGGTCGGCGATGATGCCGCGGAACTTGAAGCCCGAGATGCCACGCTTGCCCGAGAGTTCGAGCGACACGTGTGGGACTGAACCCTTTAACTCTTCCAACCGCGCCAGGCCTTGGCGTTGCACGTTCGAGTTGTAGCCCCCGCACAGACCACGATTGCCGGTGAGCACGAGCAGCACGGCCGACTTGGTTTCGGCGCGGCTTTCGAGCAGCGGGTGGCTGACCTTGAGTCCGCGTGAAGCGAGTTCGCCCACCAGAGCCGTGATGCGTTTGGTGTAGGCCGTCGCCGCGGCGGCGCGGTCCATCGCCTTCTTGAACCGCGCGGTCGCGATCAATTCCATGGTCCGCGTGATTTTGCGGATGTTTTTGATCGACTTGCGGCGTTTGTCGAGTGCTCGAGCTTTGGCCACGGCGGTGTCGAGGGGCTAGGGGGAAGTGAGTAGACAGTAGGCAGCAGACAGTACGCAGTTCATTACTTCAGCAGTCGAATCGTCAGCGGATAGCGATAGTACTCGCCATTGTTGGATTTCATGGCCGCGATGATGCCAAACACCACCTCGACCACCGGAAGCGCCACGAACAAGATCGCACCAAAACCGCAGGTCACGAACGACAAGACAATGAGCCCCGCGGCAGCGATCATGATCGTGATTTGAAAATTCAACGCCTCTTTGGCTTGGTCATCGACGTACGGATACTGGTCCTTCTTAATCAACCAAATGATCAGGGGGCCGAGAAACCCGCTAACGATTCCCAACAGGTGAGCCAGCATCGCCATGGTGCGAGCTTCTTTGTCGGGTTCAAGTATCCCCGGGTTGGCATTGCCCCCGAGCATGTTGTCGGGTGGGGTGGGTGGCAAACCGTTGTCGCTACTCATCGCTGGTCTCCTCAACTGAAAGGATCTCGAACGATTCAGGCCGTCGATCGTCGACGGCGGCATACGTCAATCAGCTTACACCGGCAAAGCTTTGTCGGGTAACTCGTTGGGTCGCGGGCTTCTCCTGGGAACTATGGATTTCGGGGCTTATTCGTCGTCGACCGGCGGCCGAGCCGCCGGCTTGGGGGTTCAGGGCGAACTTACGCCTTGAACTGCTTTTGGAACTCGGCGATCGCGGCTTCGATCTTGGCTTCCAAGTCGCCGTCGAGCTTCTTGGTCTCTTTCAACTTCGCCACGATCTCGGACTTCTGCTCGTGCATGAACTTCAGGTACTCGGCTTCCCAGCGGGCCACCTGATCACGCGGCACTTTGTCCAAGTGACCACGCGTGCCGGCGTAAATGCTGAGCACTTCGTCGAACACGTCCATCGGCTTGTACTGGCCCTGCTTGAGCAACTCGATCATGCGGTAACCGCGATCGAGACGCGCCTGCGTGGCCGGGTCGAGGTCGGTACCCAACTGGGCGAACGCTTCCAACTCGCGGAAGGCGGCCAAGTCGAGACGCAAACCACCGGCCACCTTCTTCATCGCCGGAATCTGAGCGGCACCACCCACACGGCTGACCGAGATACCGGCGTTCATGGCCGGACGCTGACCGGCGAAGAACAAGTCGGGCTGCAAGTAAATCTGACCGTCGGTAATCGAGATCACGTTCGTCGGAATGTACGCCGAGACTTCGCCTTCGAGCGTCTCGATGATCGGCAACGACGTGAGCGAACCCGCGCCGAGCTTGTCGCTCAGCTTGCAGGAACGTTCGAGCAACCGGCTGTGAGCGTAGAACACGTCGCCCGGGTAAGCCTCGCGACCCGGCGGACGACGCGACAACAACGACAATTGCCGATACGCGGCGGCTTGCTTCGACAAGTCGTCGTAGACGATCAACGCATGCTGGCCGTTGTAGGTGAAGAACTCGGCCATCGCGGTGCCCGAGTACGGTGCGATGTACTGCAAGGCAGCCGGTGAGCTCGCGCCGGAGACCACGACCGTCGTGTAGTCCATGGCACCCGAGTTACGCAACGCTTCGACAACGTTAGCGACGGTCGATTCCTTTTGACCGACGGCGACGTAGAAGCACTTCACACCCGAGCCTTTTTGATTGATGATCGCGTCGATGCCGATGGCGGTCTTGCCGGTCTTGCGGTCACCGATGATCAATTCACGCTGGCCGCGACCGATGGGCGTCATCGCGTCGATGGCCTTGATGCCGGTTTGCAGCGGCTCGCGCACGGGCTGACGACCGGCGATGCCCGGGGCGGTGTATTCGAC
>JAEUIL010000400.1 GCA_016794255.1 Planctomycetaceae bacterium
TGAATCTCGGGTCTCGGGAGCTGCCGGGATCAAACCTCCGGGGTGCGGGCAGCACAAAGCCCTCAGATTACCGGTATCAACTTTGTCGCCGAATCTTGAACCCCGGGACGTTGACATGCGTACAGTTGAGTATACGATACAGGTGTTCGAGTGTTCAGGTTTTGGCGAATATGACGGAGACGAAAACCATGAGTGCTTGGGAAACAGCGAACGATTGGCGCGGTTCCCGCGATCGGAACCCGGGTGAATCGCAAGTCTGGCCGATCGGCGTAGTGCTGCCAGCGGTGCTCGCTCGATTAGGTGTGACAGCAGAGGTGGTTCGCGTCGAATCGGGATCGGCGACTCGCGAACGTCGTCATGACGGAACAGTCGATTGGCGGCGCTAACTCGCGAGCTGACGGAACTGTCGAAAGCTTGCCGAACGGCCCTTCTGTTCCGGATTAATGGCCCGGGCGATCGGGCAGCAATTCGAAGCAGCCCGGCAGGAGAGCGCTGAGTTGGTAAAGACGGCCGTGCTGCGGTTGATCGGCATCGACAAGCAGGATAGGAAGTTCGCGACAGAACTCGGCCAGTACTTGTCGACACGCTCCGCAAGGTGTGACGGCACCCGAGGCCGCGATCACCAATTGCGTGAACTGGCGCGCTCCTGCCGCCACGGCCGAGGCGACGGCGGTGCGTTCCGCGCATTGCGTGAGGCCATACGAGGCGTTTTCGACATTGCACCCACGGAAGATCGTGCCATCAGCCGCTCGTAACGCCGCGCCAACGAGGAAATTGGAGTAGCGGGCATACGCTTGCTGTCGAGCGTCGAGTGCTATGGCGATCAATTCCTGCCACGAGCCGTCGAGCGAGGCGAGGTCGGTCATGCGATGCGCTCCACGATCAAAGCGGGCGGGTTGAACGGTTCCGAGCCAATCTGAATCGCCGCGCGGATCAACTCCAGAGCTTCGTCGCGGCCGCGCTCATTCGCGAACATACGCACAAACGGCTGATCTTTCACAACACGGTCGCCGAGCCGCACTAACATATCGAGCCCGACGCTGAAGTCGATCGTGTCCGTCACGCGAATCCGTCCGCCGCCGAGCGCCGCAATCGCCCGTCCGAGTTGCTCGGTATTCATCGCTTGGACGTAGCCCGCTTGAGCGGCAGTCACGATCACCTCGGGGGCCAGCTGCGGTTCGGCGTCAGGATCGCCCCCTTGAGCGCGAATCATCTCGGTTAGTTTTTGCCAGGCGCGACCATCGTCGATGGTGGCTTGCAGTTGAGCACGTGCAGTGACGAGATCGGCCGCTTTTCCGACCGAGACGAGCAGCTCGGCCCCCAGCGCCAGCGTCACTTCAACGAGATCGGCCGGGCCGCGACCCAATAGCATATCGTACGTCTCGCGAATCTCATTCGCATGACCACACATGCGGCCGAGCGGTTGATTCATGTCCGTGAGCAACGCGACGGTCTTGAGTCCCATGAGCCGGCCGACGTCGACCATCGAGCGAGCCAAAGCTCGGGCGTCGTCGAGACGTTGCATGAACGCGCCGCTCCCCCACTTCACATCGAGCACGAGCGCGTCGAGCCCCTCGGCCAACTTCTTGCTCATGATGCTGGCCGTGATCAGCGGAATGCTGGCGACCGTGGCCGTGACATCTCGCAGGGCGTACAGCTTCTTGTCGGCCGGCACGAGATCGGCCGTGGCTCCGCTGATGACGCAGCCCACGCGATCGCACACGGCCTGCATTTCGGCAGTCGACAGATTCGTGCGAAAGCCGGGAATCGCTTCGAGCTTGTCAAGCGTGCCGCCGGTAGCGCCCAAGCCGCGGCCCGAGATCATCGGCACGCGTACGCCGCAGCAGGCCAACATTGGTGCCAGGGGCAACGAGACCTTGTCCCCCACGCCGCCGGTCGAATGCTTGTCGACGCACGGCAGTCCCGGCTGCCACTGAAACACGGCTCCCGAGTGAAGCATCGAGCGCGTCAGATCGGCGGTCTCGCGCGGATCAAGCCCGCGGAGAAACACGGCCATCAGCCAGGCCGAGAGTTGATAGTCGGCGACCGAACCATCAGCCGCGCCTCGAGCCATCGTAGCGAGCTCGTCGGCGGTGAGTGTCTCACCGTCACGCTTCCTGCGGATGATCTCGATGGGGTTCACGGTTGCAGGTGGAGAAGGGAAGGTTCAACACGGAGAGCACGGAGGCCACGGAGACGAGGGCAGGAGAAGGAGTGAAATGAGCCCGAACGACATTTCGCCAAGCCTCATGACGCAACCAAATGTACCTAATCTTCCCGAAAATGACACCAAGTCGATAGCGAATCAATTTCGGCTCTTCGCCTCAGCCTTTCTCTCCTGGATTTGTCTCCGTGTCCTCCGTGCTCTCCGTGTTTCAACTCTTTTTACTTCGCACTCACGTCATATGCCGCCAGACGTTGCATGTTGCGAATGAACAGCTTGCCGCCGGCGACCACCGGATGGGCCCAGCTTTGTCGGCCGAAGTTCTCGAGCTTGAAGCGACCGAGTTCGCGATACTCGCCGGGCGACGCTTCGGCGAGCGCCATCTCGTGGTTCTCGCCAAGCAAGAACAGCAGGCCATCGGCATACGTCAGCGAGCCTTTACCGACACTGCGCGCACGCCAGACGTTGTCACCCTTGAAAAAGTTCTGGCAGATCAAGCCGCCGTTGCCGAAGCCATAAATGTGCTCGTCGATCAAGAGCACGCCACCGTGATGGTTGGCGAGCGTCTTGTCGAAGTAGACTTCGTCGGCGGTGACTTTGTCCCCCGCGGCCGTGACCTTGACGAGACCGCCACCCACGCCGTAGTTGCTCGTGGCGTAGACATGATCGCGATAGACCAGCGGCGTCGAGACATTTGCGGTGCCGTTGCTCGCCTTGCTGTACGTCCACAGCAGCTTACCGTTGTCGAGTCGCACGCCGAAGGCGTTTTTTGATGCGAACTGCACGATTTGTTGGATGCCCGCGAGTTCGACGACTTGCGGCGAGCTGTAATGAGCGCCTTCGGTGATGTCGGTCGAGCGCCACAACTCTTCGCCGGTGTACTTGTTGAGCGCGGCGAGGGTCCCCTTCGCTCCGCCGGGCGTGACGATGAGCATGTCGCCAACCACTAGCGGTGACTCACAATAGCCCCAGCCCGGTCGACCGCCGCCGAAATCCTTCGCCAGATTCTTGTACCAGACCGTCTTGCCGGTCGCGAGGTCGAGACATGTCAGATCGCCGTTGCCACCCTCGGCATAGACGAGCTTGCCGTCGATCGTGGGCGTACCGCGGGGACCGTCGCCGTAACCATTGCGATATCCTCCCAAATAGCCACGCAATTCATCTTTGCTGAGCTGGCCATCTTTGCCAGCGTAATTGGCCGCGTAGTATTTCGTGAGTTCCGCGACGGTCAGGACACCATCTTTGCCCCCTTCTTGCTTGGCGAAATAGGTCTCGACTTCCTCGCGCGTCAGCGAGTTGTCACCCATGTTCGTGGCGGGGTCGCGTTGATCGGCGCGAGCAAACCCCTCCTGAATCACGGTGCCGTTCGACTCGTTGCGCGTAAGCTTGCCATCCGTGTCTTTGTCGGCGTTCTTGAACAGCTCGTCGGTCCGTTGCTTGGCGAGCGCCGCCGAGTCGACGCCCATTTCGACCTGATCAACCTTGCCGTAGGTCTGTCGCAGCTTGGTGCCGATCTCGGCGAAGGTGAGCTTGCCATCGGCGTCAGCGTCGAGCAGTTTGACGAGCTTTGTGACGCGGTTCGCGGCCAGTTGCTGAGGGTCAGCCGACTTATCCGCTCGATCGAAATTGTTGAAGTCAGGGCCCAAGCCACCGAGCGCTTCAGCCTCGTCGAGGGTCCCGTCGCCATCTTTGTCCATCCGTTTCAAATCGGCTGCAATCTTCTCGGCGAGTGCCGCCGCAACCGGCTCGGGCTGAACGGCCCAGACCGTCGATCCGTCGGCCACCTTCACACACAGCACATGTTCGACGCCGTCGATGTCGCCTTGAGTGATGATGAGACCGTCTTTGATCGAAAGCGACGAATAGCCGACGCCCACAGTGTCGACCTGCCACAGCAACTTCGGCCCCTCTTGCGGCCACGAGCGAGCATAGCCCTTTTCGGTGCTCAGACCGGTACGATTCGGACCGCGCCATTGCGGCCAATCACCCGGGCCCGACGGCACTTGCGCGGACACGCCGTGAACGACCAACAGTGTGAACACGACGAACAACCATGCAGACAACGGGCGGGACATATCTACAGCTCTCTCGATGGCAGGAGGGAAAAATTCACGGCGGGGCGTGCTAGCGGCGGCGGGCAAGTCCATAGAATAGTTTGCAGGGTGGTGCAATTCCAGGGCTCGACGGGCAAAGATCGAGCTTGGGACAAAATCGCCCGCGGGCGTATAATTCGCCGGGGAATCACGCATCCTTCGTCATTTGCTCGGAGAAGCTGGCCATGACTGTGACACGATCACGCCGCGGATGGAATGGGGCACTCGTTGCTGTCGCGGTTCTCGTCGGGCTCGCGTTGTCATCGACGCTCGATGCTCAGCCGCCGACGTTGGCCCCGCCTGCTTCCAACAAACCGAGCGAAGTGCTTCCCTCGCCGACAGTCAAACCGGCACCGCGGTTCGTTCCGCCAAACGTCACACCTCAACCGGCAAATCCGACCACGGTCGAAACGCTTGTACCCGACACGGGGGCGTTGCCGTTCGAGCAAGCGCCCGGCATTCTCATCGTGCCGCTCACGCCGCGCAAGATCGCCGGTTACAGCGCCGAAGGGGGTGGTTGGAAAGGGTACGAAGCACCCGAGCGGATGCAAGTGTCGCCCATCGCGGGCGAAAAAATCGTGGCTTTCGCGTCGCTCGCACCGGAGGTGAGCGAGGTGGTTTGCTTTAGTGGACCGCGCGGCGACTTTCATCGCCACGGCATCACGCGCTCACCCGGCCCGGTCGAGCCATCGGTGACCAGCTGCATGGCTTGGTATCAGATTCCCGCGGGCATCGTCGCTTATAGCGCCCTCACCAACAGTTGGGGCGACCTGCCGATCAAGTTTCCGCAGCAATGCGAGGTGCATCACACCGACATGCTGCTGACGGTGCTCGCCGACGGTCGGCTACATGCGTTCAGTGCAAAGACCGGGCGGTGGGATAGTGTGGAGTTAAATGGAAGGTGAGTAAGTGGGAGTGCTTGGTTGAATGCGATTTGCCACACGGTGCGACACGAGTGGCTCGCTTGCGGTTTCGCGCTTCACCGACTCACTTCCACCACCGCCGGCTCGCCGCCGCGCCCCAACTCATTCCTCACCCGCACCGCGAGCCGATTGCGACCCGGTTGCAGCTGCCACTCAAACTGCGAATCGCAAACGCTCCACTCGCCGTCGTCGCGTTGCCTTTCGAGTTGCTTAAGACCCGGGGTCACCGTGTCGGCGAAAACGTTTAATGTGCCGGGCGTGTCGGTCACTTCGAGCCACAGTTGCACGTGATCGAGCGTCCATTCCCAGTCGCCCCGCCGGGTCACACGCTGACTGTAAATCGCCGGAGCGGGCGAGCGTGCCTCGTGCCAGACGTGGTGTCCTGTCCACGACCATCCTCGCATTCCTTGACTCAGCGGCAACGGTGCTCGCACGGCCAGAAAGTTGCTCCGGGGAATCATCCGCAGTTCGACGAACGGCGGCCAATCGGTGAGCGAGGTCCACGCTCGATCTTGCTTGGCGAGCGTGACGATCTCGATGGCCGGATACTCGCGGCCAGCCAACGCGTCGAGTTGCCGGTCGTGCAATTCCAAGAGCGACAACGGAACTTGCGTCGCACGGTCGACGGCGTACCACGCCATATTGCCGTCGACGTACATCCATTTGCGATGCTCGTGCGACCACAGTTCGACCACCTCGTGACCGCCACGTGCTGCGAATTTTTGTTCCCCCGGCCCGATGGATACGGCCCGACCTGGAATTCCAAAGCTCTCGCAAGCCTGGAGAAACACGAGATTGAACTGCTGACAAAACCCACCGACGGGCGTGCCATCATCATGCGGACGCAAAATTTCGAGCGCGTTCCAGGCGGGATACAGCGTTTTCAGATGACCGCCGTGGCGAAATTGCTGCGACGACCACACGGCCAACCGCGACACCAATTCCAGTTCGCTCTTCGCACCACGTACCACATCATCGAGCCGGTATTGCTCGCGAATCTGCCGCAAAGTGGGGTGATCAAAGGGCTCATACTCGAACGACAACGAAGTCCGCACGAGCGGTGGATTGTTGAAGTCGACGATCTTCCACGAATCGAGCCCGTTGTCGCCACGCTCGATCTCGGCCTGCACGACGATCGCCTGCAACTGCGGTGAATCGAGCGGATCAGACGTCGACAGCGCGGCGCGGAGTTGCAAGTAGCGTCCTGTCGGCGCAGCAAATTCTCCGCTACTCGGTAGATCATTCCAGAACGACCAACTGGCGGCGCTCGACAGCGGCGAGGGACTCGTTCGGTACTGAACGACAAGCTTCGTCGCGGACGAGTTCTTGCCGGCGACAGTGATCTTCACGTTTCGCAATGAACGGGCCGCAGCGCCGATCGGCTGATTCATCAGATTGGCCAGATCGATCACGTGTGAGGTCAGCGTACCTTGAGGGGAATGCTGATCCAGCCTGAGCCGCACATAGTATTCGCCGTCGAGACTGTCCTTCGTGCCGAGTTGTTTGTCGTTCCAGGTCTGACCCGCGTCGCGGCTTTTCGCACTGCGGTTGGGATGGCGTGTGCGCTCGCGCGACCCGGCGGGATACTCGTCATCCCGGGCAATCCAGATCATTCCCTTGCCACTCAACTGAAAATCGTTGCTCCCCTCGCGCAGCGTCGTCTCCGGCAGCTCGAACGCTTGCCAGTAGTTGCCGACTTTGCCGAGATCCTTGAGCGTTTGCGCCTCACCGTTCACGCCAAACGAGAAGGAACCGCTGCCACCGACGAGCAACGTGGCCCGAGCTGCGCGAGGATCGGCGACTAGAAGCTGCTTGCGGATCGCGATCGACTCGCCGAGCCGCTCTTCGTTGGGTTGATACGAGTAACCCGCCGCGGGCCCGTCGTCTTCGATCAGCACACCTCGATTCAACTCGATCGCGCTACCGTTGTCGTTCAATCGCAGTTGGTGGTTTGTTCCCCGGTCGAACAACGTGCGCGCATCCAGCTGCAATTCCTCTGCCCCGGCAAAGGACAGCAGGCTACTCACAACGATCAAAACCGGTCCCAGGATTTTCAACATGTTCAAATCTCGCCGTAGAGCCGCCGGTTTCGATTGAGGTTGCCGGCTTCGCAATCTCACCAGGGTACACTACGGTCGCACTTCCCAAAATCTGCGAAACCCCATTGATCGGAATCTCAGCCGCAAGCGGGAAGAAGCGACTTCGCTGGTTGAGAGCATTTCCCGGGAGACAAGGGACGTTAGGGCTCGAATAATCGGGCCTCGATTGACAAAGTCGCCTCAATCTTCAAAAGATGGAGTTCCGAACCCCGTTGTCGATTTACGAAAAGTCGCTCACCGCATGATCTCTCAAACGGCTGAATACGCGCTGCGAGCGATTGTCTATTTGGCCGATCAAAGCGAGCCGCAGACGAACGCGGCGATTGCCGAGGTGACCAAAGTCCCAATCGGTTATTTGGCGAAGATCATGCAGTCGCTGAGCCGCGCTCGGCTCGTGACATCGCAACGAGGGCTGCATGGCGGATTCTTGTTGGCGTTTAAGCCCAACGAGTTGACCGTGCTCAAGGTGCTCAACGCAATCGACCCGATCCAACACTATCACGAGTGTCCGCTGGGGACCCATGGGGCGAATCTTTGTCCGTTGCATCGCAGCTTGGACGACGCGGCCAACGCCATCGAGGCGACCTTCGGCGACACCACGATCGCCGACTTGATCAACGTGCCGCGGCATCGGCGACCATTGTGCAAGTTTCCAAACCAACCGGAATAAACCACACCATCACGAGACTCGCCGTTCATATTCCTTTCCCCTGCAACTTGAGGGCAGTCATGTCGCCAGATGAATCAGTTCCGGCAGCCGAGCAGAATCCGTATGCAGCACCGAGCGAACGTTTAGATGGTTTCACGTTCTCGCCACCTCAGCCACCGAGCGAGCCGGTGGTCCCGCCTTGGGAAGCACGGGGGCCTATTATTCGCCGCTATCTCGATACGTTTCGAATGATCGCGACGCGCACGGACTATGCTTTTGTGCATATGCAGCCCGAGAATCTTTTGGCGGGGTTTACGTACGCGGCAGTGTCGACGGGCATTACTGTATTTGCCGCCACTCTGTTAGAGATCATGATGCTCGATCAGGCCTTAGATACCGAGGTGGCATTGGCCGTCGCATTGGGAATACCGGTCTTGTGGAGCGGTTATCTGGCTGGCATCGTCGCTTTGGGACTGATCCAGCACTTTGGAATGTGCTGTCTGGGGAAGCCCCGTTATCCAATGTCGGCTACGATCAAGGCCGTCTTTTACGCCCATTCAACCGCCAACCTTTTCGGTCTGATTCCCTTCTTAGGACGGTTCATCACCGCGTGGTTGGCGATTTACCTTACCGGACTGGGTACGGCTAAGATGCAAGGTCTGAAGACTTGGAAAGGAGTCGTCACGGCAATGGTGGGTTTTGCGGTCCTGGTGATGGTCGTGCTCATAATGTTGACCCAGCTCGACATTCCGCTCAGCGACCTCTAGACGCATCATCGCGACAATCTACCTTCGCTCGCGGTTCTTCTTGCGCTCGCTGCCGTTGTTCGATGTGGTGGCGGTCACGTCAATCACGGTCCCTTCGCCCGCTTTCGGTGCGGGCTTGGGCAGCAGTTTCCGCTCGGCCAAGCTCCAGACGCTCGACGCGATGAAGTAAATACACAAGCCGCTGGCGACCTTGAAGAACATCAGACCCATGAAGATCATCATGTAGGTCATCACTTTGTGCTGCATCACGGCTTGTTCATCGCTTGGGTCCGGCACCGGCATCATCTTCTTCTGCTGGTACAGGAACAGGCCTACCGTCGCGAGCGGCAACACGTTCATGTACGGTCCCAACCAACCGTGGGGACCGCTGAGATACGCCATCAACTTCGGCTCCCAATACCACAGCATGTCGGGGGCGCAGAGATTGCCGCACCATTTCACACCGGGGATCAACGCCGCGTGGCGTAACTCGATGTCGAGTGCCAACGAACGATACAAACCGATGAAGATTGGCAACTGCAAGAAGACCGGCAAGCAGCCCGAGAGCGGGTGATAGTTGTGCTTGGCGAACAGCTCCTGCTGAGCCCGGGCACGCTTTTCCATGTCGGACTTATACTTCTCGGTGAGCTTTTTCAGTTCGGGCTGGAGCTCCTGCATCTTGGCCGCGTTGAGTGCTTGTTTGCGGCTGATGGGGAACATACACGAACGTACGGTCACCGTAAGCATGATGATCGCCAGACCGTAGTTGAACACGACATAGTCGTGGAACAAGTGCATCAACCACAGCAGCGGGCGGGCCGTCCACCAGAACCAGCCATAGTACACCAGCTCATCCATGCCGTACTTGGCGAGCAACGCCGGACGCTTGGGCCCCGCAAAGAGGCGGAAATCGTGCTTGATCGATTGCCCAGGTTCGATCGTCAACGGTTGGCTGGTTAGTCGACACGAGACGTTGGTCAAGCGTTTGTCGGCGGGGTCTTTCGGGATCTCGCCCACACGGATGGCCGTGGCTTTTGCAAACAGCACATCGTCGATCTTTTCAGTCGTCGGCAAAATGGCCGAGGCGAAATAGAGCGCATCGACACCCGAGTAGATCATTGGTGGAGCAGCACCGTCGCCGGACACGCTCGTGTCTCCCTCTTTCACCACGGTGTCGCAACTCACGAGCCGATGATCGTGATACGCCGCTTGAACACCCACGCGAAAGCCGCCCACCACGTCGCGCATGCCGGACGCGTCCCAATAGTTGCGGCTGATCTTTTGGGCATACCATGAGCCTTCGATCGGCAGGCCCGTGGGACCGTCGAGACGATAGGCGAGTGCGAGCGGCGCTTTACCGGTGTTGCGCAGTTCGACCGACAGTTCGAGATGGAACGAAGCATGGTCGAGATTCTCGATCTGCTCGGCCGGTGCGGGGGTGAGCCGATAACGCTTGACGATCTCGAGCCCCTCGGCAGTCAAGGGCCAGGTGAAGGTCACTTCGTTCTCGGCGGTCGCCATTTGCCAGTTGCCGGTCCGTAGCGTCAGCCCCTTCAGTTCCGCGCGACCTTCGTCAATCTTGCGATCATCCAACGCGTCGAGCGTGAATAGAAACGACAGCGGGTCCGAGTTCTCGGCCTGCACGATGCGCACGGGGCGCACGACGGGCGTGACCGTGACTTGTTTCTCTTGACCGTCGCGATTGAGCGTCAGTTCGAGCGGCTTGCCCGGCCGCGATTGATAGAGCTTCTGTTGATAGTGCAGATCATCAGCCAGCGCTTCGCCATTCACGGCCGTGATCACGTCGCCCGCTTTGACCCCGGCTTGATCGAGCGGTGTGTCACGCCCAACGACCTGCACGCGAACACCATGCGGCTTGTCGCTGGTCACGGGGGCAATGTGCCCGATCCAGCCGCTGAAGTCTTCACGCGGTTGGGTTTCGCGATGCGTGATGTCGCTGTAACGAGGATGATTGAGCTCGATGCGCTCGACCGCCGCACCGCGATTGGTGAACGTGACCAACATGCGATGGCCGGTCTTGGGATCGGCCGAGCCGAGCGTGGTCCACTGCTCGTTGACCGTCGGCGCGGGCTTAGCGTTTGCCGCGGGTTCGCCGGGCGCGGCGGCGTCGGACTTCGGCGTAGTTTTGCCATCGACGGCAGCCGATTTCTCGCCGTCCACGTTCTTCTTCTGAGCCGGTGGTTCGCCCGCGGCCGGGTTGTTGTCGGGCTTCTGCGCCGCGACCGGTGGCTTCGGCGCGAGCTTCTGCATGATCGCCGGAAAGCCGAACAACACCAGCGACGAAAGTAACACGAACAGGATCAGACGTGGGGCGTGACTATTATCGTTTTCCATCGAGCAACTCAAAAAATGAACAAGGCGGTCGGGCTGCGGGAGCCAGCGGCTGGCTCGCTACGCGGCATAACGACCGCCGGAAATGACATGGTAATCGGTGTAACGCTAAGGGGCCGAGTCGAAGTGGAGGGGAGAATGACGAATGTCGAAGTTCAAATGCCGAAAGAA
This sequence comes from Planctomycetaceae bacterium, assembly GCA_016794255.1. GTDB lineage: Bacteria > Planctomycetota > Planctomycetia > Pirellulales > PNKZ01 > JAEUIL01. The sequence goes on from JAEUIL010000400.1 coordinate 11,198, forward strand.
TGACGAATCACGAATGTCTAATGTCGAAGATTCGTTCGTCACTAAGGTGTCGAGCTTGGTGTTGAGTTCGTCATTCTTTCTTTAAGCATTCGAAATTCTTTCGGCATTCGAACTTCGACATTCGTCATTCCCCCACTACCTTCCTTCCCGCAGTCGGTCACCCAAAAAGTTATCGAGATCCTGCGTGTTGTAGATCTTTTCGATCGTCTTATCGAGCGGATATTCGACGCGGCGATAGGTCACCAGATCATCTTCCAAAATGACATAGCACGAACGCGGATCGCCGTCGCGCGGCTGGCCCACCGAGCCGACATTGACCATCGCCTTCATGTCCGACAAGCGGTAGCGATAGCCGAGTTCGTCGGGTCGAAAGAAGTTGCCGTTCTGCGTGAACACGCCCGGGACGTGGGTGTGTCCCTGAAACGAGCAACGCTCGACTAGGGCGAAAATCTTGTCGATCTTCCGCTGATTGTAAATGTCCTCGGGATAGACGTATTCGTTGAGCGGGTTGCGGGGCGAACCATGGACAAACAGCAGGCCGTTCTCGCGTTTGGCTCGCGGCAACTCGGCCAGGAACGTCCAGCGTTTGGCTCGCACCTCGGGATCGCCGGTCGGAGCTTCGAGCTGTTCGCGTGTCCAGAAAATGGCGCGTTCCGCTCCGGCGTTGAATCCCTCGGGATCGAACAGCGCCCCTTGATCGTGATTGCCCAGGATGCACGCGTTGCAGCGCATGATCACATCGATGCACTCACACGGATTGGGGCCGTAGCCGATCACATCGCCGAGACAATAAATCTCGTCGACGCCCACGCTGGCGATATCGGCCAGCACAGCCTGCAGGCCTTCGAGGTTGCTATGGATATCGCTGATGATGGCCCGTCTCACGCCACTCACACCTAGGGGGACGCCGAAGGAACGATCGAGCCGACCACCGAACGCACGGATCTGGACGGGCTCCCGTTGTCGGAAACTCAAACGCCAGTTTAGGTTACATGCTAGCCGAGGGTCAAGGGGACACTTGGTCGTGGGGTTTCTGCGGCCGCAGTTGAACCGTGGTCGTCGGTTATGCATGGATAGTCACCGCACGTCGCCCGGCTTACCATACGCATCTCGCTTCGTCGTCAGGGCCCCGCTTTCAAATCGGAAACTCGATTCTTGTTCGCTCCGCGCATCTTAGCCTTGGAAACGAGCGGCCAGTCGGGCAGCGTCGCG
>JAEUIL010000442.1 GCA_016794255.1 Planctomycetaceae bacterium
TCCATCCCGACCGACTCGCCGGCCGGATCCTCGGCATGGGCGACGTGCTGAGCCTCGTCGAGACCGCCAAGCAGAAGCTCGACGAAGAGGAGATGCGGAAGAACGAAGAACGCCTCCGTAAAGGAGAGTTCAACTTCGAGATGTTCCGCAACATGCTCGACCAAACGTCGAAGCTCGGGCCGATCAACAAGCTGATGAGTTTGATTCCCGGCATGGGGCAAATCTCGAAGCTGCTCGGCGATCGCGAGACCGACAAAGACATCCGCCGCATCCATGGCATCATCGATTCGATGACCGTGGCCGAACGGCGCAATCCGAAGCTGATCGATCAAAGTCGCCGGCGGCGCATTGCCGCGGGTGCCGGGGTCGACGCGGCCGAGGTGAACGGACTGATCAAGCAGTTCGACGGCATGGCGCACATGATGAAGGCCATGTCCTCGATGGGCATGATGGACCGGATGAAAGCAATGCAAGCATTGCAGCAACGCGGGGCGATGGACCCGACGGCGATGCTGCAAAAGCCCAAGGGCTCGACCGGCAAGCGTCTGACGCCCGACGAGCGTGCCCGGCAGAAGAAGTTGCGTGAGCGTGAAGCGCGCCGCGAGATGCGCGATAAGAAAGACAAACGCTCGGGCAGCGACTCGTCGAACCCTAACAGTTAACCCTCGGCCGGTGATTTTGTCGCCGGTCGACAACCGATAACACCCATTCAACCACCCCACAACCACCTGATTCCGTAGTCTGAGGAGAAGCCCGTGGCCGTAGTGATCCGAATGAAGCAGATGGGTCGCAAGCACCGACCCTATTACCGCATTTGCGCGACTGACTCGCGTGCTCCGCGTGATGGCAAGATCATCGAAGAGGTCGGCACGTACGACCCGATGATCCAAGACACCGATGCCCGTTGCACGTTGCTCAACGAGCGCGTGGCGTATTGGCTGGGCGTCGGCGCCAAGCCGAGCGAGAAGGTCGCCGCCTTGCTGAAGAAGTATGGTCCGAAGGGAACTCGCATTGCCGAGCAGACCGCGGCCCGTGACAAGCTGAAGCTGCCGAAGGCGGTGCCGCCGGCTGGCGAAGCGGTGTTCGTGTACAAGAAGCCCGAGCCGAAGCCTGCCGACGCGCCGGCCGAGGGAGCTGCCGAAGGTGGCGAAGCTGCCGCGGAAGCACCCGCCGAAGCGAGTGCCGAGTCGTAACTTAGTAGGGGAGAAGTGGTTGGTGAATGGTGGCTGGTGGTTAGTAAGAAGCGAATGGTGGTACTTAGGTGAACCGCGTTTCCCACTAACAACCAACAACGAACCACCAACAACTAGCAACTCCCCACCACTCATGCCCCGAATGTAGCTATGCGGTTCGATGTGCTGACCTTGTTTCCCGAGATCCTCTCGGGCTATCTCGGTCAGAGCTTGTTGAAGCTGGCCATCGAACGTGGCCTTGTGACCGTCGCGGCCTACAACATCCGCGACTGGTCGCACGATGCTAAGCATCACAAGGTGGACGATCGACCGTACGGTGGTGGGCCTGGCATGGTGCTGATGGCCCCGCCGGTGGTCGATTGTGTCGAGGCGGTGCGAAAGCAATCGCCCGACCCGGGCCATCTGATCATGCTAACGCCGCAAGGCCGACGCTTGACGCAAGGCGTGGTCGAAGAGTTGGCCCAGCATCAGCGACTGTTGCTGCTGTGCGGAAGGTACGAAGGATTTGACGAACGAGTCCGGTTGCTGCTCGAACCCGATGAAATCTCGATCGGAGATTTCATCCTCGGCGGCGGAGAAGTAGCGGCGATGACGGTCATCGACGCGGTGGTGCGGTTGGTGCCGGGTGTGCTCGGCGACGAGCGCAGCAGTGCCGAAGACTCGTTCAGCGGTGATGAACGACTGTTGGAGTTTGCCCAATACACCCGGCCTCGCGAATATCGAGGCCTGACAGTGCCCGACGTGCTGCTCAGTGGCGATCATGCGTTGATCGCCGAGTGGCGTCGGCAGCAACAAATCGAACGAACGAACGATCGTAAGAAAGGAACCCCTGGTCATGCATAAGAACAAAACCGAGCTGCTGCAGCACGTCGAAGCGAGCAGCCTGAAGGCCGAGAAGCCGGCGTTTGACATCGGCGACACGGTCGATGTGCACCTGCGAATTCTCGAAGGTGACAAAGAGCGTATTCAGATTTTCAACGGCACCGTGATCGCCCGCAGTGGCTCGGGCAGCCGCGAGATGTTTGTCGTCCGCCGTATTGTGCAGGGC
>JAEUIL010000460.1 GCA_016794255.1 Planctomycetaceae bacterium
CTTGCGATTTGATCCGCTCGAGGAGCGTCAGTTGCTGGCCGTGTATGCCGTGGATTACAACGGCAGCGGCAACAATCCGCTGGCCGACAGCATCGATGCAACCATTTATGGCGGCTCGGGCACGGCGCTCGACCCGTATCACATGGCCAGCTTACGCGGCGCGATCCTCGCCACGAACGCTGCCGCGGGTGCCGATACGATTCAACTGCCTGACAGTGTTTACACACTTACGATCAATGGTCGGTTTGAAGATGCAGCGGCGACAGGCGATCTCGACATCACCGGCGCGCTGACGATCATTGGCGCAAGTCAAAACGGCACGATCATCCAAGCCGGTGCTTCCGCGGCGAGCGGTATTGATCGCGTATTTGAGGTGCTGCCCGGCGGTGATGCAACCTTCCAATCGTTGACGATCCAGCACGGCAACGCCTGGACGGTCAGTGAAGATGGCGGCGGCATCAACGCGAACGGCAACAATTTCAGTGGTCAGAATGCTGTGGTTGCTTTATCTCACGTGACCGTGCGCGACAACATCGCGGGTCGCGGTGCGGGCATCAACAACAATCTGGCCACGTCGAATACGACGCTGACGATCACCGATTCGACCATCACCGGCAACGAAGGACACAATCGCGGCGGCGGGCTCGGCGTCGGCGGGTTTGGCACGTTGTATCTGACCCGCAGCACGGTCAGCGACAACTCGACCACCGAGTTGGCCGGCGGCATCGCCCTGCACACTGGGACGAGCGGCGTCATCACGAGTAGTGCTATCAACGGAAATACGACCCTCAACACTGGCGGCGGGATTCTCACCTTCGGCGGCTCGAATCCGCTGACGATCATCAACAGCACGATCAGCGGCAACACCGCCCGCGAAAGCTCGGGCGGAATTCACGCCGACGCCGACCTGACGATCATCAACAGCACGATCACCGGCAACAACGGCGACATTGACAACAACGGCTCGGGCATCGGCGGCGGCATCATCATCGGCAACCGCACCCAGACGATTTACAACTCGATTATCGCTGGCAACTTCAAGGGCACGACAGCCAGCGACATCGAGAACGTCGGCGACACGATCAACACCGCTGCGAACAACATCATCGGCAACGCCTCGACCAGCAGCGGCATTAATCACGGCGTTAGTGGCAACATCGTCGGCAACGGCGGCTCGGGCACGATCAACATCGCGTCGGTGCTTAACACCACGCTCGCCAACAACGGCGGCGGCACGCTAACCCACGCGCTCGCCACGAACAGTCTCGCGCTAAACGCGGGGAACAATGCTTGGCTACCGACGGACGCCCAAGATTTGGATAGCGACCTCGATACGAGCGAAGCGTTGCCTGTAGATCAACGTGGAATCGGTTTTCCGCGCGTACAAGCTACCATCGTCGATATTGGCGCGTATGAGGCGAATGTCGTGGTCAACAACGACCCTATGATTACTGCTCCGGCAAGTACTACGACAGCCGAAGATTCAACCGCGGCGATCTGCGGCATCAGTGTCACCGACAGCGACACCGCGAACTTGTCGTTGACGATCACGGCCGCGCACGGCGTGCTGAACGTTGGCGGCGGTGGCGCGACCGTCACCGGCAACGGCACGGCGAATCTGACGCTTAGCGGTTCGATTGCCAATCTCAACACGACATTGAGCGGCCTGCAATTCGCGCCCGCTACTGACTACCACGGTACAGCGAGCGTTACGATTGCGGCCGACGATTTGAACGGGGGCACGGATAACAAGACCGTGGCGATCACGATCACGGAAGTCAACGATGCGCCTGTGCTGGCAAACGACAACGTGACCAACATCGCCGAAGATAGCGGGCCGTATTCGATCGCATTGAGCACGCTTTTGAGCAACGATGCGACGGGCCCCGCTTCAGAATCGGGGCAAACGTTGACCGTCACGGCGGTCGGCTCGGCTATTGGCGGCACCGTCCAGATTGTCGCTGGCAATGCCGTGTTCACACCGACGCTCGACTTCAGCGGCTCGGCCAGCTTTCAGTACACGGTTCGAGATAACGGTCAAACCAACGGGCTCGATGATTTCAGGACTGCCACCGCGACGGCCAGCTTTACGATCACCGACGTTGTCGACCCGACGCTGAGCTTTCTCGTCGCTTCGCAGTCGACTGCGGGAGAAACCGGTAGCGTGCAGGTGATCGTCGTGGCGTCGAGTCCCTTGGAAGTGAATTTAACCGTGCCGGCTGTCATCGGCGGCAGTGCCGCGAGCCCCGGTGACTATACGCTCTCGGGCACCTCGTTTTTCTTCCCCATCGGCTCGACCAGCGCCGCGATTACACTCACTGTGGCCGCTGACCAACTCGACGAAGCGAACGAAACTGTCACGTTTGGCCTGAATGTGCCTGCCGGTTTTGGCGGTGTGGGCAGCCCGACGACGCATACGGTTACGATTCTCGACAACGACGCTCCGCCGCTGGTGCAGTTCACTGCCATCTCGCAGAACGTGCTTGAATCGACCAACACGGCACGGGCGATCGTGCGGCTCTCGCAAGCTTCAAGCTTTGATGTCACCGTTCCCGTCACCATCGGGGGCACCGCGGGTGGCGGCGATGCGAGCGTGACCACAGCTTTGCCCGTGATCATTCCCGCCGGACAAACCTCCGCCGCGATCGATGTGTCGATCGTTGATGATCCCCTGCCGGAGCCCGCCGAAACGATTCTCATGACTCTCGGCTCGCCGATCAACGGCACGCTCGGTGCCGTGAATACCCACACGGTCACGATTCTCGACAACGACGCGGGCGTCTCCGTGCAGTTGGCAACTGCCACGATGACAGTGAACGAAGCAGGTGGCTCATTCCCAGTCTCTGTCACGCTTTCGTCGCTCGCCACGAATGAGATCGTGGTGCCGCTGAACTTCGCTGGCACGGCCACCACGAAGGATTACAACGTCAGTGAACAAGAGGTTCGCATCCCGGCCGGTCAAACCCGCGCCACGTTTACGATCCTACTGACCGACGATCAACTCGATGAACTGACTGAGACGATCGTCGTTTCGCTGGGACCGCCCAGTGGTGGAGCGAGCTTCGGTACGCCGATTACTACCACGATCACGATCGACGACAACGATCCCGTGGTAAGCTTCGCACGCGGCTCGGATATCACGACTGACGCCGCTGGCACGGTCACGGTCGTTGCAGAAACGGTGTCTCCTGTCATCGAAGCGATTTCGATTCCCTTTGCCGTCGTCAGCTCGGCATCGAATCCGGCTGACTACACGATCTCGGCCAATCAATTCGATTTTGCCAGCGGCGCGTCGACGGCAGCGATAACGATCACGATCAACGCCGACGGAGTCGTTGAACCCCTGGAGTTTATCACGCTACGACTTACACCGCCGCCGCAGGCCAGCCTCGGTTCGGGCCAACAATACACGCTGTATCTCGCGGACGCCGGCACCGTGCCCGGGCCGGGCCTCGATCTCAATGGCGCTGCCCCCGGCCAGGATCATCTGTCGCCCGCCGCCGACTTCGTCGAGGACGCCGGCGGCATCACGCTGGTGCCTGCTGCGACCCTCGTGCCGCCGGGAGTACAAACGCTCACGTCGGTCACGGTGTTCTTAGAGACCGCGCCCAATGGATCCGCCGAATCGCTCACCGCAAGCGGCTTCGGCGGTGCGACGGTCACAGCGTACAACCCTACGACACGCACATTGACGATCAGCGGCGGCTCGACAAGCGATCAACAAACCGCATTGCGTTCACTCACCTATCAAAACAGTTCACAAAACCCGTCGGCCGGCAGCCGCTTTGTCTCAGTCACCGCGACATTCAGTGGTAGTTCCGAAACGCGTCGACGCAAGATCACCGTGACGCCGCACAATGACGCACCGATCATCACGCTCACCGGCGGCTCGACTAGCTACGTGACGGGCAACTCGGCCGTGGCGATCGACGCCGGGTTAGCGATCAGCGACGTTGACTCGACTTCGTTGACCAGCGTGGTCGTGACGCTCACGGATTATGAAACGGGTGATCTGCTCACCTACACGCCCCGAGCCGGTTTGAGCTACCGCCTTGAGGGCGATGTGCTCACGATCAGTGGTTCAGCGAGTGTGTCATACTACGCCGGTGCGCTGCAACTGTTGCGATTTTCGACCACGTCGGTTAGCGACGGGACACGAACCGCGAGCATCGTCGCGACGGACCTGAGCCGAATCTCGGGCGTGCCGAACATGACGGCGACGGTCTTCAAGTCGCTGAGCGTCCAATCGCCGCTTCAGCTCGCCGCATCGAGCGTGCTTGTCGATCCTACGCCAGAGCGACTGACGGACTCGCAACTGCAACCGCTCGTTACCGAAGCAATCGCTCGTTGGCAGGCCGCGGGACTTGGCGTCTCGCAGCTAGCGGTACTCCAAGCAACAACCGTCGAGCTTCGCGATCTGCAATCGCCGGGCTTGGTGGGATTAGGCGGCGGCAATCAAATCAACCTCGACGACAACGCCGCGGGTGCGGGTTGGTTTATCGACAACTCACCCAGCGACGACAGCGAATTCTCGTTAACTGATGCAATCGGCGGCCTGCGAGCCCCGGGCATTAATCACATCGATCTTCTGACCGTAGTGATCCACGAGATGGGGCACATCTTAGGGCTGTCCGATGTCGAAGGTGATGGCACGGATGTCATGGTGGATTCGATCGTAGGGGGAGTTCGCCGTTCCGTATCCGATCGTGATCTACAGGCTTTGAACCTCTCCCTACAAGTTATCAATGAACGCAACGACCGAGAAAGTACCATCTACGATCAAGAGGCTTTGCGCGCCGAAGTGTTTGCCCGCTGGAGTTGAATCCCTGCCCCAGATGTTTGATGGCTGCAAAACATGATTTACCGAGGTGTCTAGTCTCAAAATCAAATGTCACACGTGTAGCGGCGTACTCACATCAACGAATCCGATTCCCCGTGGATAAGCCGCTCAAGTGTCCGGAGTGTGCCCATTCGTTCTCGATCGCTGCTGAATTAATGATCCCGCCTGCCAGCCCTACTTTACCCACGGTATCGCCCTCGCCGTGACTCTTCGTTCAGACGCTTGCCGATATTCCGATCAGACTAGGGCCATTAGCTAGTCACCTGTCAGAGGCTGACAGCGTTCAACAGTTTGATTCGCAATCGTGGCTCGGACCAGCGCATGCTCCGCCGGTCACCCGTTCTCCTAGCTGA
>JAEUIL010000471.1 GCA_016794255.1 Planctomycetaceae bacterium
CGTCATCGGGGCACCGGCAGCGAACGGCGGATTGAATTCGGCACGCTCGTCGAGTTGGTCGGCGAAGCCTTGACGCACTATGGCGGCAGCGGTCGGCAGAGCTTCGAGGCGGCGAAGCGCGACGGTCGTTTGACGGCGACGGTCCGTGCCGTCTACGGCAAGCTCGGTCGGATACCAGCCGTCTTGTCGCAAGCATTTTTGCGGGAAGCGACCAACCGCTTGAACGCCGTGTTGCCAGAACCCACAGCCACGTTGCCCGCCTCGTTGCGTGAGCTTCGCGTCGTCGCCGTCGATGGTAAGAATATCAAAGGGGTGGCCAAGCGGCTCAAGGTACTCCGCGGACGCACCAGCGGCATGCTCGGTGGCAAAGGCGTGGTCGCCTTGTCGCTCAACTCGCATTTGGCGATCGCGATGGAGGCTTCGTTGAACGGCGATGCCAACGATGCTCCGTTGTTTTCACCGTTGCTCGAACAAGTCGAAGCCTTGCTGCCCCAAGCGGTGTTGTACGTGGCGGATCGACAGTTTTGCGATCTGACGATCCCACCGAAGATCGTGCAACACGGTTCGCACTTCCTCATCCGATTTTCGCAAAAGATGCGGTTTTTCCCGGAAGAAACCGGACCGTATGCGTCGCGCACCAGCGCGGATCGTAACGAGCGACTGATCACACAGGAGTGGGGTTGGCTCGGCATCCCCAGCGCTAAGCAGCGGATGTTTGTGCGGCGGATCACAATGTCTCGGCCCGACGAAGAAGACGTCTCGCTGATCACCGACTTGCTCGACGCCGAACTATTTCCGGCTCAAGATTTGCTCGATACCTATTTACAGCGTTGGACGATCGAGCGGGTGTTTCAACAAGTCACCGAAGTGTTTCAACTGCAACGTTTGATCGGCACCACGCCGCAAGGAACGGTGTTTCAATTCTCGTTGTGTTTATGGTTTTACAATCTGATTCAAGTCATACGTGCTCATGTGGCTGATGTCGAACAGCGACCAATCGCGACGATCTCGAGCGAACTGATGTTCCGCGACGTTTGTGATCAGCTGGTAGCGGGCGATTTGTTGCTCAACCGGCAGGCGTTGCTGGAACACTTCGCCGACGATGCTTCAGCTGAGCACGTTCGTGCGCGGCTGCGTGCCTTGCTAAGCGGTCGCTGGACGACAGCTTGGCTGAAGGCTCCCCCGAAACGCCAACCCGGGCCCCGGCCACAGCAGCCTGCCGTGAAAGGCACTCACGCCTCGGTCTGGAAGTTGACCCAAGCCGCCAAAATCGCCGACCCTCCTCCGTGATAGCTTGTTCACAGCAGTCGTCGTTAGGCCCCCGATAACTTGACGCTGTCAAACAACTCGCCATTTATTCATTAGACAAGAAGCCTTCTCGCACCGCAAACCCATCGGGAGGCTCACGCCTCCCGCTCGTTGGTTGCTAGCAAAGGGCTCCGTCACACGCGGCCCCCCGTTGCTGTTAAGTCGAAGGCCCGCTTGACGTTTCAACGGCAGCGGTTCTACACTGACCACTCGCAGGATGAGTTTTCACGCGTGTGGCCCCTGCCCGGCCACCTCCGCGGATGCAACGGGAATGGATCTCGGGTTGTATCGCCTTTTCTTGGCGCGAATGAATGTCTCGCGCCGCGCGTATCGAATCTGGACTGCGAGGGATGGAACCGATGATCGAACCGACCGTACTTGTTTCTGCCGAAGAAATGCTGGCCCGGGCGCAGCGCGCCTTGGAATCGAGCCCCGTGTTTGGCCTGCGTGCGTTGCGCGTGCAGTGCGGCGATGAAGGGCTGATCATCACCGGCCGCGTGTCGAGCTTCTATCACAAGCAACTTGCGCAAGAAATTGTACTGGCGATTGCCGGCGCGGCGCAAGTGATCAATGACGTGCGTGTAGAACCGAGCGGCGACGAGTCGGGCTATCCGGTCCGACAGACGTCGGCTCGCAACTAATCGTTCGACCATAAGTCGTTGTCGCACGGTGGAACCGTGCCCGCAATCGATTCAGGGAGGCAATCATCATGGCGAGCGTAGCCCGTTCGATTTCGCTGCCCGTGGCGCCGTTCACCGGCCTGATGGATGCCGTCGTGGCACCCACGAGCAACACACGACTGGCCAAGTTGGTGTCGCACATTATTCAGCGTCGCACCGGTTCGCGCGTGCAGGACTTGCGTGTGGAAGTGGTCGACGATCAGGTGCGGCTCACCGGTCGCAGCGCAAGCTTCTACGTCAAACAACTCGCGCAGCACGCGACCATGGATCTCGTCTGCGGCGCGACGATCGTCAACGACATCCAAGTGGATGGCTAGTCTCTAGTCGGTGCTCGAACGAAGGATCACACGGATGTTGTCCCGGTTCATTGCCCTCAATGCGCGATGGTCGTTCGCGTTGTCCGAACTCGCCGAGCGCTATTGCGGACGTCGCAACGGGCTGATCGAGTTTCTCGCCCAGGTGTTGCCCGCTCAACTCAAGCCGGGGATGCGTGTGCTCGATGTCGGCGGGGGGAAGTTTCCCGCGATTACGACCTACGTTAAGGAGCAATTGGGGCTGCACATCACGGGCCTCGACATCTCGGGCGAGCAACTGCAACAAGCTCCGCCGGGATCGTACGATGCGACGATCGTGGGGGACGTGGCCGAGACGCCGCTACCGGCCGAACAATATGACCTGATCGTCTCGGTGACGGTGCTCGAACATGTGCGTGACAACCGCCGAGCGTTGGCGAATCTCGGTCGAGCGTTGGCACCCGAGGGCGTCATGATCCACTTCGTGCCGTGTGGCAACGCCCCATTTGCGCGAGTTAACGCGCTGTTGGGTCACCGTTTGGCCCGACGTGTGTTGTATACGCTGCAACCAAGTGCCGCCGAGATGGCCGGCTTTCCGAGCTATTACGATCACTGCACGCCACGTCAGCTCACGGGGCTGCTGCACGAGCAGGGACTCGCCGTCGAGCAGCTACAGCCGTACTACTTCTCCGAGTATCTGCGGTTCTGCGTGCCGTTGTATGCACTTGAGCTGTCGCGACAACTGCTGACCCAAGGTTTGGGGCTGTCGAGTCTTGCCGAGGCCTTTGCCGTCACCGCTCGCAAACCGCTGCTAGCACCCACGCAACACACCGAGCAGCGGCAACTCCAAGCCGCGTGATCGAATCAAGCCGCTGTCAGCATCCGCATGCCGGCGCGAACGGTGAAGTGACCTTGCTGTCGTTTTCGACCCGGGCCTATACTCCGCCGCTATTTTTTCGCGGCCTACGTCACCCACGCGTGACGCTCGTCTTTCAGCGGAGAGTCTTATGACTTCGCGATGGTTGTCGATCTTCGTCGTGTTGCTTGTGCTGTCGGGCAGCGCGACCGCTCAGACCCGCGTGGCCATTCCGCGCTCGGCGCTCACTTCGCCCGATGCGGCCCCCGCCAACGCACCACCCGCGCCCGCTCCGGCGTCGGCGAGCACTTGGAAAACCACGCCGATCCTGGCTCAGACCAACGCCAGCGCTCCGGCCAATTCGTCATTCGCGCCAACGCCGCAGCCCGGCACGAACAATACGCAATTCAGCCAGCCCGCTGCCCCGCAGACACCCGCCGCGCAGTCGATACCAACCCAACCGATTCCCACGCAGCCGATTCCTGCGTCAACTGCTGGTGCATCGTCGTTCCCGGCTAACAACTCAGCGGCGCCGAGCACCGGCACACCATCCGACAACGGTCTCCGCCCGATCGAGCCGCTCAAGGACATTCGCAATCAGCCGCGGAAGCATGTCGCGCGCGTCTCACAGACCTCGGCCACCTTGCCGAACGAAGCGGGCCAAGTGTGGCGCGAATATGACATCACGCCGTACACCGCCCGGGTGACGAGCACCAATCGGCCCGAGCAAGCGATCATCGATTGGGTGCTTCGCGAGACAGGCTATGAGACGTGGCACTCCGATCCGCTCGGTATTCTCAGTGCGAACTCGAAAGTTGTCCGCGTCTATCACACGCCCGAGAAGCAAGCAATCGTCGCGGACGTGATTGATCGTTTCGTCAGCAGCGAGGCCGAGTCGCAAGCCTTCGGCATCAGCGTGGTCACAATCAGCAATCCCAACTGGCGGATCAACGCCCAGCGTTACATGCAGCCGATCGCCGTGCAAACGCAAGGCATTCAAGCTTGGATGATGCGTCGTGAAGATGCGGCGCTCGTGATGGCCGAGCTGCGCCGCCGCGGCGACTTTCGCGAGCACAGTGCCCCGCAGATGCTTATCAACAACGGTCAATCCGCCGTTGTAAACGTGATGCAGGCTAAGCAGTACACCCGTAATGTAGTCTTGCGTCAAACGACAGCCGGTGTGTTGCAAGAGCCCGAGCTAGCGCAGTTCGACGAGGGCTTCGCGCTGGAGATGAGCCCGCTCATGGGACTCGATGGTCGCACGATCGACGCGGTGCTCAAGTGCCAAATCGATCAACTCGAAAAGCTCGTGCCGGTGATGCTCGACGCTCCGTCGCCGTTGCAATCACGACAGCGGATGAAGATCGAGGTGCCGCAAGCCACGCACTTTCGGTTGCACGAACGATTTCGCTGGCCGAGCGATCAGGTGTTAGTGGTCGGACTGGGGATGGTCGCCACGCCGACACCGCAAGAGCCCAACGCATTGCTAGCGAACCTGCCGCTGATGTCCGCTCCGCCGCGGGCCGATCTGCTGGTGTTCGTCGAGGGGCGCGGCAAAATGGCCCCGGGCTCGGCCCCCTTGGCCGCTCCGGCGCTCCCCGCCGCGGTGCCGGCTCCGTTCAGTCCGCTCACACCGGCCACGACCGCCGGGCGATTCAACGGCCGATATTGATCGTTGGACCCGCGCTGGCCTACTTTCGCCCCCGGGGTAACGCTCCTACCGAAAGCCGCGTTTTTCAGTTACAATCCCGAGTGATTGGATCGATTTTTGGGCCCGCGCGTCGATGATCTTCGCCGGGCAAGTTTTCTGCTTTTGTGCACTGTCAGGAACGAGACATGGTTTCAGCCGAGCATGCTTCGCGGCGAGTGGTCATCACGGGCTTGGGAATTGTCTCGCCATTGGGACTCGCCAAGGACGCTTTCTGGTCGGCCCTCGTCGAGGGACGCAGCGGTGTCGCGCCGCTGGAACAGCCGTTGAAAGACTTGCACATCAGCTATGGCGGTGCCGCCCGCGAGTTCAACGAAGGGATCGACAACTTCGGTGCGCTGCCGTCGGAGAAGAAGAAGCAAATTCGCAAGGGTCTCAAGACTCTGTGCCGCGAATCGATCATGGGGCTCGCCTCGGCTCAACGCGCGTTGGGCGACGCTGGCTACGGCGATGGCGGCTACGACCCCGATCGCGTCGGCGTCGTGTTCGGCACCGACTACATGCTCATGGACGCTGCCGAGTTCGCCGCGGGCATTGCCGCCTGCACGACCGACAAGCAGTTCGACTTCACACAATGGACGACCGCCGGCTTTGCCAAGCTCTTTCCGCTGTGGTTGCTGCGGTATCTGCCGAACATGCCCTCGGCCCATCTGGGCATCTACAACGATCTGCGTGGTCCGAGCAACTCGATCACCTTCCGCGAGGCGGCGTTCAATCTGTCGCTCACCGAAGCGACCCGTATCATTCAACGGGGTCAAGCCGACATCATGGTTGCCGGCGCGACCGGCACGCGATTGCATCCGATGTCGGTGATTCACGTCGTGCAGAACGAGACTGTCGCCAATGGCGAGGCCCCGGAACGCTCGGCTCGTCCGTTTGATCTCAATCGCCGCGGGCTGGTGATGGGCGAAGGGGCGGGTTCGGTCGTGGTCGAGTCGCTCGAATCGGCCGAGGCACGCGGGGCGACGATCTACGGCGAAGTGGTCGGCATGGGCAGCTCGGCCGTGTGCGATCGCAAGCTCAACGCCAAGTGCGATGTCGCGCTGGCCAATGCCCTGCGAGCCGCGTTGCGAACCGCTCAAATGACGCCAGACGACTTGGGCCATATTCAAGCTCATGGCCTGGGGACCAAGCGTTGCGACATCGACGAATCCCATGCGATTCAGGCCGTATGCGGCGAACGCAAGTCGCCGGTGCCGGTCACGGCGCTCAAGAGCTTCACCGGTCACATGGGCGCGGGCAGCGGCGCGGTCGAGTTGATCGCCGGGCTGCTGTCGCTGGCGAACAATCAGTTGTACCCGACGCTCAACTACGAAACGCCCGACCCCGAGTGCCCGGTGAACGTGGTGCGCAGCAAGGGTGTCTCGCCCGGCGATTCGTTCGCCAATCTCTGTGTCACGCCCCAGGGCCAAGCGAGCTGCGTGATCGTGAAGCGCTGGAAGTAGTCACTCCGACCGGTGACATCGTGCGGCTGC
>JAEUIL010000492.1 GCA_016794255.1 Planctomycetaceae bacterium
GACGATGGTCGGCCGATCGCCGTGAACAACGGTGGCAAGGCGATCGACGAGGTGTTCGCTTGAACCGGTCTCGCCGCGATCACGGTTGTCGATTCTCAAACGCTGGTTGCATCGCCCTCGCTGTTTTGGCGGGAATGTTGAGCGGCACAGATCCTAGCCTCGCCCAACCACCGGCCACGCCGCAATATGGCGAGTTGTTTCTCGACTCGATCTATCCCGCAGGCGGACAACGTGGGCAGAGCGTGACGGTCGAAATCACCGGCCCGGCGAACAATTCGCAGTCAACGCCGCTCGCGGGACTGTCGGGTGCGCGTGGCTTGGTGATCGACGGGCCCGCGGGGATTACGGTTCGAGAAGTGAAAAATCTGTCGGCGCAGCGCGTGCAGGCGGTGCTCGACATTGCCGCTGACGCCGCTCCCGGCCGAAGTATGATCCGAGTTCACAGCGATCGCTCGGGACTGTCGAGCGGCATTTGGTTTGTAGTCGGTTCACTGCCCGAGACCGCCGAAGTCGAGCCGAATCCGTCGCGTGAACGGTCGCAACTCGTCGAGAGCCCCGCGGTCGTGAACGGCCGGATTCAAGAGCCGCTCGATATCGATTGCTTTCGGTTTCACGCTCAGCAAGGAGAGTCGATCGTCGCGGCGATCAATGCCCATGGCATCGATCGGATCAGCCGCGGTCGCAAGACTTACGGTTATCTCGATTTTAGCCTCGAAGTGCTGGGGCCCGACGGGGCGGTGGTGGCCGAGGCTCAAGACACGTTCGGACTCGACCCCGTGGTGAATTTCACCGCGCCGACGACCGGCGAGTACACCGCAAAAGTGTTTCTCGTCGGGTACTTGGGTTGCCCCGAGGCAGTGTACCGGCTCACCCTCGGCTCGGTCGCGTATCCCACGGCCGTGTTTCCACCGGGTGGAAAACGGGGCGCAGCGACCTCGCTGCTCGTCACCGGTCCGAATGTCCCCGCCGGCACGACGATCCCGTTCACCGCGCCGAGCGACATGCAGCCGATGACCTGGTTCGTGCCGCCTGACATGCATCATGAAGTGCCGTACGTGCTCGGCGATCGCGACGAATCACGCGAGCAGGAACCGAACGGCGAGGCGGCGCAGGCCAACGAGTTGAAGTTGGGCACGACCGTCAATGGACTTTTCGATCAACCGGGCGATGTCGATCAGTTCCAGCTAATGCTGGGCAAGAAACAGCGCGTGCGACTCGATCTGGTCGCGCAGCGATTTCTGCGCGAGGGAGTCGACACGCTGTTGGAAGTTTACGACGCGGAAGGGACGCTGCTCGCCACGAACGACGATGTGAGCTTGACCGACGTCGAGGTGCAGCATGACTTCGAGCCGTTCGATAGCGGACTGACGTTCGACTCGACCAAGGCGGGACGCTATCTGGTCAAGGTCAGCGAGCAAACCGGCGCTGCCGGTCACCGCGCGGCTTACCGACTGACGTCGTTCGAGCCGCAGCCCGAGTTCGCCTTGCAGCACTGGCCCGACGCCGTGCCGATCTGGGGTCCGGGGTCGACCGCCGCGTTTATTGTGACTGTCGATCGGCAGGCCGTTGTGGGACAAAAGGACATCACGCTGACAGTCGAGGACTTACCGCCGGGTTGGAAAGGCAGCACGTCGGTCTCGCTCGGCGTGCTGCCGGGTGTTGCCCGCAATCACGGTCGGCGCGTGCTGATGACGATCACCGCGCCGCGCGACGTGCCGGTGGGGACGATCGCCACGTTTCGTGTCGTCGGGCGGGTCGAGGTGAGCGGCAAAGTCATCGAGCGCGTCGCGCAGCCGGTCACGACATACATCACCACCGATCGAGCACA
>JAEUIL010000518.1 GCA_016794255.1 Planctomycetaceae bacterium
CGAGATCAAAATGTTCTCGGGCTTGATATCGCGGTGCACGATGCCGACTTCGGCCGCCTTGAGCAGCGCGAGCGTGACCTGGCGCATGATGACGAGCGCGGTCTTGAGATCGATCGGCCCTTGTCGCGTGATCAGCTCGCGGAGGTTCTGCCCCTGCACATATTCTTGGGCGATGAAGTCGATGCCATCGGTGCGACCGACATCGTAGATCTGCACGATGTTGGCATGCACGAGTTTGGCCGCGGCTTGGGCCTCGTGCTGAAAACGCCGCACGTACTTCTCTTCAGTCGCGAGCCGAGCCTTGAGCACCTTCATGGCAATCTGCCGGTGCAGCGAACCTTGCTCGGCTAGGTAGACCTCGGCCATCGCGCCACGACCCAGACGACGGAGCAAACGAAAGTCACCGAGCTGCCGGCCCGACAGGTCGGGCTCGGGCGTCGACTCGGATTCGTTCGGTATGGTCGCGTCGCTCATAGCTGGCTAGGGCGCGTCGTTAGGGTAGGTTCGTATGCCGTTGGCGACCAGGAGTGTGCCATCGCCACGTCCGCGTGGCTATGTTTCCTCGAAGATACGCATGCCCACGAAGACGTGGGCATGGCACACAGCATTGATCGACATCACCAGCCGCGAGTCTATTCTAACTACCCGGCGTCCAGATCACGGGTTTCTTTCCGCCGCCGCCACCCGCGTTGCCGCCGCCACTGCTGCCGTCGGGGGTCCACAGTTTGCCGGGCTGTGCGGCTGGGGTCTGCGGCAAAATGCTCGGGGCGTCGGGCGGTGCCATCGGGCCACCCAACCCGCCGGTCGGTCGGCCGTCGGGACCGACGATGCCGAACGCCTGCAAGATCTGCAGCAACGCCATGCGCACATTCGGATCGCGACCGTATTGGCTTTGAATGTGCTGCAACAACCGGCCCGCCTCGGGCGCTTGACCGCGCCGCATGCGGAACACGAGCTCATCCAGCGCCCATTCCGCTCCCGAGCGTCCGGCCGATTCGGCTGCCTCGCGCGCCTTGCCGAGCAGTTCGCCGGCGCGTTCCGGATCTTCTTCGAGCCGCGACAACATACCGTAGACCGAGTCCTTGGCGACCTTTGCTTCGAGACTGGGGCGATTGAGAATCTCGAGTGCGGCCCGCTTCAGCACAATCCGAGCGCCCGCCATCGAACCCTTGCGATACAGCACGACCAGATCGTCGTCGTTCGCCTTCTCGACTTGCACGCGCGACAAACGGACGAGCGGCAACTCGGCCACCTTCGTGGTCGTCGGATCGATCGTGCCCAAGATCGGCAGACCCAACCGGCCACGCAGTTCGTTGACCATCGGCGTGGCGGTGTGATGATCGAGAGCCAGTTCGAGCAACAGCGTGACCGCGAGCAGCTTGGTCCGTTGCGTGGCGTCACCCGCGATTTGATCGGGCGACTTGCCATTGAGCACGGCTTGCGGCAGCTTCGACCAGCGGTTGAGCACCGTGGTTCGGCGTTGCTGCGTTACCAGCGATTCGGCCACATCCGGCGGCGTGTCGTCAGGCAATCGCCAGTGCCAGCTCAGGATCATCTGGCTCGACTGCACACGGCCCACGATCTGTTCGTCGTTGCTGATGCCGACCGAATCGCCGCAGACCTCGACGAGCAAATCGGTCGCGCGGCGCAGATCATTGCGGAACAACTCGGCCTCGATGCGCGGCTCGCGATCGGTCTCGCGACCGTACACGGCAATCGTCGCCAACACGGACGGCACTTGCTCGAGCGTGAGGTTCTTGCCCGTCTCGGGAATCGGCTTGTCGAGCAACCAGTAGGCACTCCGCGGCGGCGGTTGATCGGGGTTCGCCTGCACGGCTTCGACCGGCACGCTCTTCACGCGTCGGTCGCTGCCCAATTGCGTGAGCAACTTTTCGATGTCCGTAATCGAGAACGTCGCGATCAACTCGTCGACCACGTCGTTGTTGAACACGGGGTCCACCAAGATCGCCATCGCCTCGGCCTCGACGGCATCTTCGACCGGCAGCAGTCGCGGCGCCTCGAACGCCGACACCTTGCGCAGGGCGTTCATCATGCCCGGCTCGTCGCCCAGCCAGCCGCGGAGGATTGCGAGGTTGTGCCAAATCGCCGGCGAGTCGGGATGCCGTTGCGACAACCGCTCGAGCCGTTCCGAGGCCTCGAACCATTCAACGCCTTGCCCCAGATGCACGGCGGCGTCGAACTCGGCACGCCACGGTGCATCGGCCGGGGCGGGCCAGAACC
>JAEUIL010000519.1 GCA_016794255.1 Planctomycetaceae bacterium
TGAGGTAGAGCACCTTCTTAGGCCAACCTAGTTGCTCGAACTGCTCGCGCGTCGCGTTCGTCGCGCCGTAGTAACGACGTTCGTCGTAGTCTGCCGGTTTGGCTGTCGGCACAATCCGGTTGGTCTCACGAGCCACGAGACAATACGAAATGGGGTTCATTTCATGGCGGTTGGTTTCGTCCACGATCTCGGGAGCACTCGGTTCGGCGAAGCGCGATCGAGGATCGACGCCCGCGAAGTACTCGGCTCCCGAGAGGCGAATCACGTCGCCCCAATCCGAGCAGTCGATCACGATTTCCGCTTGGATCGAAAGCTTGGGCTTGTCCGTCGTGTCATCCGTGGCCGCGAATGTGACCAACGCCCGGTGGCGATCGATCTGGGCTGCAATGGGCCGCAAGCTCGAGTAGTTCTTGAGCGTCGCGTCGGTTTCCCGGGATATGCCCCCGAGCAGTTTCTGGAACAATTCGTGAGCGTCGGCTGGTTCGATCGTGTCGCTCGCGGTCCAGGCATTGCCAGGATTTCCTGCGCCATACTTTTGCACGTTGTGGTCAACGATCTGGTGCATGAGTTCCAGGAACAGACCCGATCGGGGAAAGTTCGTGCGTTTGCCATCGACCACGGTCCATTCGTCAATCGCCCCGACAGCTTCGGCACTGAATTGGCCACCGAGCCAGCGGATATCGTTGACGAGCGCGATGTGCTTGACCCCGGCGCGAGCGGCCTGAACGGCGGCAGCCACGGCCGACTCGTTTCCGCCGACAATTAGCAAGTCGGTCGTCACAACCTCTTCGGCTGCGGACGCCGAAGCCGTCGTCATCAGCCAGCCGAGAACGGCCCACAAACCGAAAACACGAACAGAGCCCATAATCGATCCCCAATGAAAATGCGAGTTCAAACCGTCGTCGTACCGCTGCAAACGTGCGCGAGCCACACGGGCTGCACGGCCTCAACCGATCGCGCGGTTACTTGTGGTAATCACCGCCGTTGAGACTGTTGAGCACTGAACGCTGCCAAGCCTCTAACTGCTTGGCCATCGCCGTCACACGCTCAGATTCCGTGGCGGCAAGGTCCGTGGTCTCCTGAGCATCCGCGGCTAAATCGTACAGAGCATAGTCATCACCGCCATTGGCGCGCGGTAAACGATGCAGCTTGAATCGGCCGTCGATCCACGCGGCATGACCGAGAAACGAATCGCTTGGGTACTTGGCGGCAAACGCCTTCTCTTCAGCGGGCGAAATCGGGGGCAATTCCTGCGCTTTGCCCGACTCGATTTGTTTCCGCAACTCCTCGAGCAGATCACTACTTTTCATTCCTTGACCGCGCATCGGATAAGTCCAAAAGCCTAGCGGCGACGAGCGAACGGACGTTTGACCGTTGATGATCGGCCCCAGATTTTGGCCATCGAGCGGTCGAGCGGGTTGCGGGTAGGACACGCCCGCGGCGGCGAGCACGGTCGGCAAAATGTCGACCGTGCAACAGGGCGTGTTGATCGCGAGGGGCTGCTTGCAGCGACGGGGCCATTCGAGCACGGCAGGCACACGCAAGCCACCTTCGTAATTGGTTCCTTTGGTGCCTCGCAAGCCGCCGGTCGAACCGGGCTTCATCGCGCCATTGTCGCTGGTGAACAACAGCAACGTATTCTCGGCGATTCCCAGCGTCCGCAATCGCTGGCGAAGTTTCGCCACGGCGCGATCGATCCCCGTGATCTCGCCCCAGTAGTTCTGCATATTCGCCGGTTCGCCGGGGTAGAGCTGCTTGAGTTCGTCACGGGCCTTGTGGGGCACATGAGGATTGCCAAACCAGACGACCGCGGCGAACGGCTGACGTTTTTCGACCGCGCTCTCGATGAAGGCCAAGGCCGCGTCGACGGTCACCGCGGAGCTTTCGCCCGAGGTTTCGACCACCGTTCCTTGGCGACTAAAAAGCGGATCGTTTTCGTAGAAGTTCGGGCTCGACAACCACGTATCGAAACCTTGGCTACCGGGCGACGTAGCCGAGCGGGCATGCAACGTCCCCAAATGCCATTT
>JAEUIL010000593.1 GCA_016794255.1 Planctomycetaceae bacterium
AAGTAGTGGCGAGGCTCCGGTCATGCCACCCTCCCGACCACCGCCTTAGGATGGTAGCTGGCCGAGTAAGCCAGGGCTTGCTCGCCCAAGAGCAGAGCGACGAGCCCGTAGAGCAACAGATCGCTGATATTGGCGCGTTCCGCGCTACCCGCGGCGAGCACGATTTGATCGACTCGCAACGTCTCGAACTTGATGCCCGGCAGTCGGCTGGATAATTGCTCGGCGTCGAGCAGCGTCAGGTCACTCTCGCGCGGATCGACGTTCAGCGCGAAGCGACGCGACTCGGCCTGATTGTCGGTCGTCGTCAACTGCAACTCGTAAACGCCAGCCGCCGAGGTGGTCGGGAACGCGGCTCGGAACCCTTGCGGCGAGTCGTTCAGGTCGGCCGAGACGGGCTCGAGTCCCGAACCAGCCGGCGGCACGAAGCGCGCGCGACGTTGGTACTTGTCCGCCTCGAGCAGTTGTTCGAGACCGCTACCCGCGAGGCGATCGACACCCCGGGCGCGATCGGCAATCAAATGCGATTGCAGTTCGAGCATCGCCACGACAAAGCTGGGGTTGGGGCCCCAGTTGTTCCAGGTGGGGGCGGCAGTCGTGGTGATGGCGACGACGCGACCTTGGCCGAAGCGCTTCTCAATGGCGAGCGGCGAACCGTTCCGCAAGCGGGCAATGATTTCGGTCGTCGAGTCCGACGGCGGCGTCCAGTTGCGTGGGCTGGCAAAGAATCGCTCGATCGTCACGGCCGAGAGGAACGTGTTTCGCTCACCGGCAAAGACTTTGAACATCGGATGGTTGGGCGACACGATCTGAATGTCCGCGCCTTTGTCGAGCCGATCGACGAGCAGTTGCGTCGGTGCTTGCAGCGGCAGCGGAAACGGGCCCTGGCCGTCGCGGTAGAGCTGCGTATTGAAGAAATCGGCCCGGCAGTTGTCGCCCAAGAAAAAGGCGACGCCGCCGCCCGCCGTGATGAACTTCTCCAGCGAAGCGATCGCCGGCGGGTCAAGTCGATCGAGATTGGCGAGATAGATCGCGCCGAAACGATCGAGCGCGTTGTTGTTCAACCACGTCGGTCGTTCGACGACCGGTTCGATGCCGGTCTTCACGCGACCACCCGGCTCGAAGACATTGCGCAAGAACTGAGCGTCGGGCGCTTTGTCGTTGCCATCGACGAGCAACACCGGATTGCCGAGCGGGACACGCACGATGCGCTGACGGACGTTGTCGGCCGTGACGGCGTCGCTGGCAATGCGGGCCGTGACGACGTGATCGCCGGCGGTGGCAAAGTTGACCGGGAACAACCGGCTTTCACTCTCGCCGGGCGCGATCAGATCGAACGTTAACGCGGGCCGACCGACGCCATCTTCTTCAAGCGTCACCGACAGATCTTTGAGCGGCGTAGAGCCGTGATTGGCGACGGTCACTTGCATCGAGAACGGCACGCCAGCCGCGACAATGCCACCGGCGGGATCGAGGCTTTCGATGGCCGCGTTAGTCCGGGCCACATCGGCACATTGCACGAATTTGAGTTTCGCGGGCAACGACTGGAGCCGCGTAAGCTTTTCGACCAAGGCACCGGGCGACTCCCATTCCTTGGCGCGGAAGTCCGACACGAGATAGATGATCCGCTGACTGCCGGCATCGGTGGTCAGACTATTGAGCACGTCATCGAGCACCGCGCCGGGCTCGACGGCCAGATCGGTCGGTTGCCATGGTTTGATTTGCGCGTCGAGCCGGTCACCGAAATCGACCGTGACTTTGACATCGAGCAAGTCCGCTCCGCCGACACCGCTTTGACCGGCGAGCGAGAACCGTCGCAACGTGAAGTCTTGCGACACCGACTCCTCGGCCGCTTGCTGACCAATGCGGACAATCGCTTGCTTGGCACGATCGAAGGCGGTCGAGCCCGACCAGCGATCGGACATCGAAAAGCTGTCGTCGAGCAAGACGATGTGCTGCGTGCGCTCGCCGAACATCTGCAACAGGGCGCTCGCGTCGGCCAGCGGCTGGGCCAAGATCAGCACTACCGCCGCGACGGCCAGCATCCGCAAGAGCAGCAGCAACAGTTCCTTGAAGCGAACCCAGGTGCGGTTTTTCTTCTGACTTTGGAGCAGAAACTCCATCGCCGCCC
The DNA here is from genome assembly GCA_016794255.1 of Planctomycetaceae bacterium. Classification (GTDB taxonomy): domain Bacteria; phylum Planctomycetota; class Planctomycetia; order Pirellulales; family PNKZ01; genus JAEUIL01. The sequence continues at coordinate 2,129 of JAEUIL010000593.1, forward strand.
ATTCAACCCGTTTGTGGCGGAGCATGTTGATCAAATGGATCAACACGGGCACGGCAACCAGGCCGAGACCACCAAGCAAAGCGGCGTTAACGAAGAGGGACGTCATGAAGGAATACAGTTAAACACGGAGGTCACGGAGACGAATGCAGGAGGATGAAGGAAATGGTTTTTGTCAGGCGGCAGAGGTATGGGGTGTGGACGAAAAGGTTCGGGGATCTGTTGGGCACGTCGAAACGAACGAGGATTACTGACAGACTGATAAGCGTTTCATCTCCTGTCTTCTTCTCCGTGTCCTCCGTGCTCTCCGTGTTGAAATGGTTTTCTGTCTCTAGTTTCTGCCGTGCATGCCGAGTCGATTCGACAAATACGCCGCCAGCGCGGCATCGAGCGGTTGACTCGTTCGCAACAGCGCGTAGTCGACGACATACTTCGCGCAGCCGCGCCGCACCTCGTCGAGATACGTGCCAAGCGCGGCGAGGTACCCCTCACGCAACGCCCGCGGATTGCAGGCCAGCCGCTCGTCGAGTTCGAGGCCTTCAAAGCGCGTCGGACCGTTGAACGGGAAGTCGAGTTCGTCGTCGTCCATCACGTGGAACAACAGCACGTCGTGACCGCGCTGGCGCAAGAGGTTCAAACCCTTGAACAGCCCGGGGCGATCGACGAGCAGGTCGGAGATGAGCACGATCAGCCCGCGACGCGGCGTGGTCTCGGCGACTTGCCGCAACACGCCGAACAGGTCGGTCTTGTCTTTCGGAGCGGCGACGTCGAGCGATTGAATGATCGAGTTCAGGTGGCTGCGCGCGTTGCGAATGGGGACGGTCACGCGCGAGCTGGAGTCAAACGCGACACAGCCGACGGCGTCTTGCTGCCGCAAGAGCAGCCACGCCAACGACGCGGCGACGGTGCAACCGTATTCGTACTTGTTCAGCGCCCCGGCACCGTAACGCATGCTGTTCGAGACGTCGACCAGCAACGTGCAACGCAGGTTGGTCTCTTCTTCGAACTGTTTGACGTAGTAACGGTCCTGCTTGGCCCAGACCTTCCAGTCGATCCGGCGCAGATCGTCTCCCTTGGTGTACTCGCGATGTTGCACGAACTCGACCGATTGGCCGAAGTACGGACTGCGATGCGCACCCGAGAGAAAGCCTTCGACGATGTACCGCGCCCGCACGTCGAGACGCGCGATGCGGCGAATCGTCTCAGGATGCAAAAATCTTTTGGAATCGGGCATCGCGGGTCAGCTCATCTTCTTTCGTAGGCGTTTCTCGAACTAGGCGATCAATCACGGCATCGTTGGTCAGTCCTTCGCTTTCGGCAGCGAAGTTGATCACGATGCGATGGCGGAGCACCGGCTTGGCCAGGGCTTGAATGTCTTCGGTCGTGACGTGCGTGCGGCCGTTGAGCAGGGCTCGGCTCTTGCCGCCCAAGATCAAATTTTGCACCGCACGGGGCCCCGCACCCCAGTGAACCTGATCGCGGACGAACTCGGGCGCGCCGGGCTCGCCAGAACGGGTCTGACGCACCAGGGCCAAGGCAAAGCGGATCACATGGTCGCTGATCGGCACCTCGCGAACAATCCGCTGCAGATGCAAAATCTCGGCGGCGGAGAGGACCGGCTCGATTTGCGTGTCGATCGTGCCCGTGGTGCGGCGGGCGATCTCGAACTCTTCGTTGAAGTTCGGATAGTTGACGTACACCTTGAACATGAAGCGGTCTTGCTGCGCCTCGGGCAGCGGATAGGTCCCTTCTTGCTCGATGGGGTTCTGCGTGGCGAGCACGAAGAACGGATCGTCGAGCTTGTGGCGAATGCGGCCCGCGGTGACTTGGCGCTCTTGCATCGCTTCGAGCAGCGCGGCCTGCGTCTTCGGCGGAGTGCGGTTGATTTCGTCAGCCAGCACGACGTTGGCGAACAACGGTCCTTCGAGGAAACGAAACTCGCGAGCGCCGGTCGTCTTGTTCTCTTCGATGACGTCGGTGCCGGTGATGTCGGCCGGCATCAGGTCGGGAGTGAATTGGATGCGGCTAAAGCTGAGCGACAGCGTGCGAGCCAGCGTCGAGATCATCAACGTCTTGGCCAAGCCTGGCACACCTTCGAGCAGACAGTGGCCGCGGCTAAAGAGGCTGATCAGCAATTCCTCGATCACTTGATCCTGACCGACGATCACTTGCGACAGTTGCTTGAGAATCCGCTCGCGGGCCGACGCCAACTTTTCGAGCGCGGAGGAATCGGAGAGCGAGGAACCGGTATCGGTCATGGTGGGGTCCTACTGATGGAGAGCGTAGGGAACACGGATGAACACAGATAAAGGGGATGGGGATAAAAGCTGAAAGCTGAGAGCAGGA
>JAEUIL010000595.1 GCA_016794255.1 Planctomycetaceae bacterium
CAATCGCCAACATGCCCCCGCGGTGCCATGGCTGGACTTCGCACCCGTCGCTGACCACAATGGAGCGACGAACTTTTGCGCCGGATCGGTCCTGGGGATCGTACCGAGCGTGACGCCGGATGGGATGGAAACACCGGCGGAATTGGTCCCGTTCAAGCAGCGTGGAGCTCAGCGATGGAATGGATCTCGTGGACGTTAGCGGTCGCGGTCTTGGCGCAGGTCGGTGGCACGCGCATCCCTCCGCCCGAAACGCAGTTGCCCGCGACGACCACGACTGGTTCGCCGACCGTGCCGGCGTATCCGCCGAATCCCGGCGGACCTTCGTTGCTGCCGACCACGCCACCTGCAGCGATCTCGGCTCAGCCGCCGGTCACCGGTCCCGCGCAGCCCACGACTCCGCCGGGCTTGTTTCCGCCCACGAGTGCCGTGCCCCTGCAAGCTCAACCCGCCAGCCCAAGCGCCGTTCCCAGCGCGCCGGTGATTACGACCCAACCGCCGGCTGCGACGCGAGCGCCGATCATCGCCACGCCGCCGTCGGGGCCCGTCACGTTGACCTCCGGCGAACAAGCCGCCCCGCTCGCTAAGGTCGGCGCCCGCACTCCCAAGGCCGACGCGGCCGAGTTGCTCGACACGCTCATGACGTTGCCCGAGGACTTGCGCGTGCAAGGTCGGCCGACGACGCTGATCGAGTTGCTCGCACCGATTTCGGATCGTAAGCAGCAGTTGGCCGTGGCCCAGAGTTACTGGCGCACGGTGGGTTGCGTGCTTGAACTTCGTTTGGCCCATGATGCGGTGCATCGACTCGAACAGCTGCAAAATCTGCTCACAACACAGGCTCAAACGCGCAGCCGGCCGGCCGGTGGGTTGGAGTGGCAGGTGCGGATGAGTGCCCTGCGGGCTCGCCGAGCCGAGGCCGAGTTGGCCCTCGTTACGTCGCAACATCAGCTTGCTGAGCGAGCTGGCGTGAATCGCGAGGGGGCGTTGCCCTTGCCGACCGATCGCCCTCACGCAGGTTCGTATCGCACGCTTCTCGATCAGATCTATGGTGCCAACGCGGCCCCGGCTCCGGCTCGGCTGTTTGATCGTCAAGTGCCGTTGCGACGCGAGGCGATCGTGCAACAAGCGGCGGCCGTGCAAGCGGCGCACGATGCCACCTCGGCCGTGATCGACGCTCTCAACGGCGGACATAGTCAGCCGTATCTGCTGTGGTCGGCACTCGACGATCTTGATCGGGCTCAGCGTTCGCTAGTCCACTCCGTGCGAGATTACAACATTGAGATCGCCAACTACGCGTTGAACGTGCCGCGCGGCGCGATCACGGCGCAGGAACTGGTCGGCATGTTGATCACGCCGCTGCGTGGCGCGGTGGCGCCGGGGGTCGCAACGTCGCCGACGATCATGCGTCCCAACACGCTGATGCGCGACGACAATGTCGCTCCCGCCACGTTCGAGCAACCCGTGGCTGGCGCCGCGCCCAATCAACCAACCCTTGCGCCGCCGCGTAGTTCGGTGGGAACTCCAGCTCCGACAAACAACGGCGTTGTGCCGAACTTTGGTCCGCGCGTGGCTCAACGCCCCGTCAGTGGCGGCATGACCGAAAGCGGCTTGTATCAAGCGCTGGTCGAGCAGACGCCCGCGAAACGGGCCCAGGACTTGGCCGGCTTGCTGCATTGGGACCATGCGTTGCCCGCGGACGTGGGCCAAGCATTGTCATTGACCGATTGCTTGAAGGGCGTCGCCGCCGAGCAACGGGCCACGGTGATCGACGCCTATTGGCAGACCCGCGAGTGGGCCGCCAAGTATCACGTGCTGAGCGAGAAGCTCACGCAACTCGACAACTTGCAGATTCGTGTGGCCGATCGTGCCGCCGAGCCCGGGGCGAGTGACGCGATGCTGCGGCTGCGGACCGCCCAGTTGCTCGTGAAGGGAGAATTGCTCACGGCTCGCACCGAGTTGTCAGCCGCGCAGATGCGTTTGATGCAAGCGACAGGCCGCGCGACCGAAGCGACGTGGATCTACGGCAGCACGGTGCCGCACGGCGGTCGGTATCAACTGCGGCTCGAAGACTTGGCCGAGAACTTAGCGAATCATGTGAACGTGCAGCGGCTCGCGACGTCGATTCCCGCGCTGCATCGGTTGCTCGAAGAACGCGCTGGCGGCATCGTGCTCGCCGACGCGGCTCGGGTCAACGAGACGAATCGCTTCGCCGATGGCGGCTCGCTCGATGAGTTGCCGCTCGACACGATTCTTCGTCAAGCCGACGACAGCATCACGTTCCTCGAGACGCTCACGCGATACAATCGCGAGATCGCGTCCTACGTGTTGACCGTGTTGCCGGCCGGATCGTCGGTCGAGACGTTGGTGCAAACCTTGGTTGTGTCCGACAAGCCGGCGCAATATTGAGATCGGCAGCGAGCAGTGCGATCATACGCCAGATTGGCCGAGAATGGCTCGGGTGCGGCGATTGGCGAGACGGGCAAACTCGATTACGCTGGGTAAGCCGTTGATGGGCCGGTGAAGATCGAGCCCGCGGCGCTCCTCGGCAGCACATCGCGACAAACACCATGGCAGACTTCGATCCGTATCACAAATGGTTGGGCATTCCGCCGCGCGATCAGCCGCCGCACCATTATCGGCTGCTGGGCATCGAGTTGTACGAGAGCGATCCCGAGGTGATCGAAGGAGCGGCCGAGCGACATGTGACGTATCTGCAGTCGGTCGCGACGGGACCTCAATTGGCCGAGTCGCAACGACTGCTCAATGAGATTTCCGCCGCGCGACGATGCTTGCTAACGCCGGCTCAAAAAAGCGCCTACGATGCCAAGCTGCGCGAGAAGCTCGCCGCGACCGAGACGCCGTCGTCGACCAACGTCCTGCCACCGCCGGTGACACCGCCAGCTCGGCAGACCGCGAGCCCGGGAGGCGAAGCGAGCTTTAAGATCGACACCGGCAGCAAATCGCCGAACAAGTCCGAGGCCACGACTCCCGCGATCGATGCGAGCAACCCGGCCACGCGCGGCACCGGCGGCAAAGCGACCACGACCAAAGCACCGGCCACGCCGCAAAAACGTCGCCGCAAGACGACCGTCTGGCCGCTCGTGATCGTGTTCATATTCGTGGTGGCGTCGGCCGTCGGGGCCGGCATGTTTGCACTTGGTAAGTTCGACGGTTGGCTCAAGGCTCCCGCGGTCGTCGCCACGGCACCGACGACCGCAACGCCCGCGCCGGCCGTAACACCCGCATCGGCTGTGGCCTCGGCTTCGCCCGGCAAGTCCGAGCCAGTCGCCAAGACCGCGGCGAAATCGACCACGCCGATCGAACCTGCCGCAGCGTCCGGCAAGGCGGCCACGCTCGTCGCCCATTTCACGTTCGACGATCCCGCGGCGCTTGCCCACGATAGCGCGGGCACCGCGCATGGCGAGAATCACGGCGCGGCGTCGTTCGTCGATCCGCAGCGCGGCACGGTGTTGAAGTTGACCGAGAAGTCGCGCGTGGAATTGCCCGTCAAGCTCACGACCGATACGACGATCGCGTTTTGGTTGCGGACCGGCAAGCCCGGGGCGATCACGTCTCGCTGGGAGTTCGGCTTTCCGGCGGTGAATGTCGCGCATGACTTGCGAGCCGTGTTGGTCGGTAACTCGGTCTGCGTTGCCTGTCGCGGCGACGAGACCGTGTTCGATAGCGAACGACTGGTGACGAACAGCGCCTGGCATCACGTCGCGATTGTCCGGCGAGCCGCCAATCAATTGCTGGTTTGCTACATCGACGGCAAAGAATCTCGTCGCAAGAGTGGTTGGCAAGAGACGAAAGCCACCCCCGGACCGATGTTGCTGGGGCGCACTGAACTCGACACGCTCGGCTTCGACGGGCTGCTCGACGATCTGCGAGTTTACTCGGGGGCGGTTTCCGAAGCGGAGTTGGCCCTGCTCGCGAAACCCGATACCAACGCAAACAACAAGCCCGCTGCGAAGACGGATGCCAAGACACCCACGAAAAAGTAGGGCTATTTCTCGAGCGTGTCACGCATTCATGCTCAGCTCACCGAGCGGGGCCGGATCGGATGGGGTGACAAGCGGGGGCGTGAATTCTAGAATGCGGTTCGCAGTTACGTGTCGTGATACCGATTGGTGATGTGTGCCATGTCCACGTCTTCGTGGACATGCGTTTTCACCAGGGAACATGCCCACGCCGACGTGGGCATGGCACACGGCTCTGTCAAAAAGGCATCACTACCCATTTACGGACTCATCGAGTCCTTCCGTCATTCTTTCCCCCGGCGCTCGCCACGATGCAATTTGAAGGTCAACTGGCAGCGATCCCCGGTCGCTTTGCGATTGTGGTGTCGCGATACAATGAGTCGATCACGGGCAAGCTGCTCGCCGGCGCACTGCAAACGCTTGCCGAGCATGGCGTGAGCGACGAGGCGATCGACGTCGCTTGGGTGCCCGGGGCGTGGGAGCTGCCGCTGGTCGCCACGCGCTGGGTAGATAGCCGTCGTTATGTGGCCGTGATTTGCCTGGGAGCCGTGATCCGCGGCGAGACCACGCACGACCAGCATATCAATCGCGCCGTGAGCAACGAGCTAGCAGCCCTCGCCACTCGGTCGGGTGTGCCCGTGCTGTTTGGCCTGCTGACATGCGACAACTTAGAGCAGGCGATTCACCGCTCGGGAGGCAATGTGGGCAACAAGGGTTGCGAATGTGCCGAGGCGGCCTTGAGAATGGCAAGCCTGCTCGACCAACTTCCGCTATAATCTGGGCCGGTGAGTACGTGAGTAGGTGAGTAAGTGCCAGGCACTCAATCACGTACTCACCTCCTCACTTACTCACCTGACATCCTTATCGCTTCCGCCCTATGCTGACCCGACGTAGTCGAGCCCGTGAAATTGCTTTGCAGGTCTTGTTTCAAGACGACCTGAATCCCGCCGCGAGTCCCGCTCAGGCTGAGATGTATCTCCGGTCGCGGCTGCGCGATACGGACTTGGCCGACTTTGCGCAGTCGTTGGTGGCTGGCGTGCGACGCAATCGGGCAGAACTCGACGAACTGCTCGCGAAGACCGCCGAGAATTGGCGGCTCGAGCGGATGGCGACCACCGATCGCAACATCATGCGAATGAGCGCCTACGAGATTCTGCACACCGACACGCCCGGCCGGGTCGCGATCAACGAAGCGGTCGAGCTCGCCAAGCGCTTCGGCTCGGCGAATTCGGCTCAGTTCGTGAACGGCATTTTGGATAAGTTCTTGTCGCTGAAGGATCGCGGGAAGAAGGATGGTGAGAAGGCAGGTGAGTAAGTGAGTAGGTGAGTAAGTGCTAAATACCTACTCACTTACTCACCTACTCACCGCTCCGGTCCCCAGCCCAATCGATCTTCGCAGCCCAACGAACTCTCCAACACCAACCACTAGCCACCAACCACTCCCCCATGGGCTTCTTCGATAAAATCAAGGCCGGGCTGAAAAAGACGGCGCAGATCCTCAATACCGACATCCGCGATCTCTTCAAGAAAGAGGGGCGGTTGATCGACGAGGCGTTTCTGGAGGAGTTGTACGCCACGCTGG
>JAEUIL010000604.1 GCA_016794255.1 Planctomycetaceae bacterium
GAAAGTTCATCGAGGTTCCCGTCGAGGAGGTCTCCGTCGACGAAACGGTCGCCACGCGGTCCGGCATGAACATTCCGCTCGACGGCGTCGTGTTGTCCGGCGAATCAGCCGTCAACCAGGCGCCGATCACCGGCGAATCCGTGCCCGTGGACAAGAAGCCGGGCGACACCGTGTTTGCCGGGACGATCAACGGCGAAGGCTCGTTGGAAATCAAAGTCACTAAGACCACCGGCGACACAACACTCGCGCGAATTATTCGGCTCGTTGCCGAAGCTCAGGAGCAAAAGGCGCCGACCCAGCGGTTCGTGGATGTGTTCGCCCGCTATTATACTCCCGCAATTACCGCAGTAGCCTTGCTGGTCTTCCTTGTGCCGCCGCTGTTCATGAATGGCGACTGGAACACCTGGCTCTACCGAGCGTGCGTGTTGCTGATCATCGCGTGTCCCTGCGCACTGGTAATCTCCACCCCTGTCAGCATTGTGGCGGGTCTCACGGCATTGGCGCGTCGCGGCGTGCTGGTGAAAGGCGGGGCGCATCTGGAAACAATCGGTCGGCTGAAAGCCCTAGCGGTGGACAAAACCGGGACGATCACCGAGGGCAAGCCACGGGTTCTCAGCGTTGATCTGATCACGGCGAAGAATCCCGGGGAGGTCTTGCGCGTTGCCGCGGCCATTGACGCCCATTCGGCCCACCCGCTTGCTAAGGCGGTGGTGGCAAACGCCACCGAGCAGAAAATAGACTTCCCGCGAGCGGAGCGCTACCAGGCCCGCAGTGGAAGGGGTGCGGAGGGCATGATCGACGGGCACACCTATTTCGTCGGCAACCACCGCTTCGCTCATGAACTGGGAGTGTGCTCCGAAACCGTGGAGGCCCGTCTCGCAACCTTTGAAGCTCAGGGTCAATCGGTGGTGGTGGTCGGCCACTGCCCACATGACGGCTGCACCGGCGAGGTCTTGGGCATCATTGCGGTTGGCGATACTCTGCGCCCCAATGCGAAAGCCGCGATTGAGAGCATTCATGCGGCGGGCGTAGAGCGCGTGGTCATGTTGAGCGGTGATAATCAGCGGACGGCCGACTTCATCGCCAAGCAGGTCGGCATCGACGAAGCGCGCGGCGACCTTCTGCCGGACGACAAAGTTGCCGCGGTGAAGACGCTGCGGGAAAAGCATGAGATCGTCGGCATGGTTGGCGACGGGGTAAACGACGCTCCCGCCATGGCAACCGCCAGCATTGGCATCGCGATGGGCGCGGCGGGAACCGATGCGGCGATTGAAACTGCCGACATCGCGCTGATGCAGGATGAACTGGGGAAGATCGCCGAAACGGTCGCGCTGGGGCAGCGCACGATGCGGATCATTTATTTTAACATCACCTTCGCTTTGGGCCTGAAGGCGGTGTTCCTTGTTCTCACGATGCTGGGTCACGCCAGCCTTTGGTTCGCGATCCTCGCGGATACGGGAGCGACGTTGCTTGTAATCGCCAACGCACTCCGATTGCTGCAGGCGCCAAAAGGAGCGCGATCCTGATGCGATATGAAAACGAGGCGACCAGTGACAGTTGCCAAGAAGTCTCGCCGGCACGTGCGGTGGGAAATGGAGGTTTTGCCTTGGGCGATGGTTGCCGGGCTGGCGCTTGGCTTCGCAGTCGAGCTTTATACGCATATCATCAATGTCATCTGGATGACCGGCGGCAGTTTGCTCGGCGGTATTGTCGGCGCTATTTGCGACACCGCACTGTTTATCTACCGGCGCATTCGCCAGCAGCGGACACAGTCTTCCACGACCGAGGGGCACGCGTGAGATCGAAGCGCCTGCCCCTGATACGGAAAAAATCAGAAGTCCTTGGTTGTAGCCGGTTTTTCCGTGTTATCAGCCGATTCGATCGGGACGGCGTTCAGTAGGATGTCCGGAAATATCCGCGTTGGGCCGCGTGGATGTTT
>JAEUIL010000659.1 GCA_016794255.1 Planctomycetaceae bacterium
GTTACTCGGAACTGAAACCCGAGCAGCTCGAGATTGTCGATCGGTTCTTCGAGGAGCGAGCGTACCCGATTCTGACGCCGATGGCGGTTGATCCGGCGCACCCGAACCCGCTGTATCACAACCGCGCGTTGTATCTCGCGGCTCAATTGCATCGCCACGTGGGTCTCGGCCCCAAGGAACTGTTCGCGGTCGTGCAGTTACCGCAGGTGTTGCCACGATTGGTGCCGGTGGCGACAGGCGACGAGTATCAGTTCATTTTGCTCGAAGAGATCATCAAGGCCCGGCTGCCGTTGCTCTTTGGTGGGTTCGCCGTCTTGGCCTGTACCACCTTTCGAGTCACGCGTGACAGCGATATCGAACTGCTCGAACAAGAGTCGGACGACATGCTGCGCGTGATCGAAGATCGGCTCAAAATGCGGGCCCGGGGTCAAGCGGTGCGACTCGAGGTTTCGGCCGATGGCGATCCCGAGTTGATTCGCGAGATTATCGAAGCCGAACGTCTGCACGAGGCCGATAACACGAGCGAATCGTACAGCGAGATCTATCGCGTGCCCGGGCCGCTCGACCTGACGGGGCTCGGCGATCTGCTGAAGATACCGGGGCGCGAGGTGCTGCGCGATCCGCCGTTTGTGCCGCAGCCGGCGCGCGGCCGTGGTCAACGCGGCTCCGAAGATTTGTTCGCCGCCATTCGCCGCAACGACATCATGTTGCACCATCCGTATGACTCGTTCGATCCGGTGGTCGAATTTGTCTCGCGAGCAGCGGTTGACCCCAACGTGCTGGCTATCAAGCAGACGCTCTACCGCACCAGCGGCGATTCGCCCATCACGCGGGCGTTGATCCAAGCGGCCGAAAAGGGGAAGCACGTCACGGCCCTCGTCGAGCTTAAAGCGCGTTTCGATGAAGAGAACAACGTGAGTTGGGCCCGACAGCTCGAACGGGCCGGCGTGCACGTCGTGTTCGGCTTCATGGACTTGAAGACGCACTGCAAACTGTCGCTGGTCGTGCGCCGCGAAGCGAATGGCGTGCGCCGCTATGTTCACCTCGGCACGGGCAACTACAACCCGACCACGGCGCTGATCTATACCGACATCGGACTGTTCACGGCCGACGAGCAGATTGCCGCCGACGCCTCGGCCGTGTTCAACTTGCTCACCGGCTACTCGCAAGGCCACAAGTGGCACAAGCTCATCGTCGCGCCGACCGACATGCACCACTGCATGATCGAGATGATCGAGCAGCAGACGCAACTAGCGCGTGAGGGGAACCGAGCGTGGATCTTTGCCAAGATCAACTCGCTGGTCGACTATCGGGTCATCGAAGCGTTGTATCGCGCGAGCCAAGCGGGCGTGCCGATCGATTTGGTGATTCGCGGCGTCTGTGGTTTGCGGCCAGGTTTGCCGGGCATTAGCGAAAACATTCGCGTGCGGAGCATTGTCGATCGGTTCCTGGAGCACAGCCGGATTTTCGTGTTCGGCTGGGGCAATCAGTCGCAGGTCTTTGCCGGCAGCGCCGACTGGATGCCGCGCAACTTTTATCGCCGCGTGGAAGTGATGTTCCCGATCGAAGCGCCGCCGCTCAAAGAACGGATTCTGCAAGAGATCGTGCCGCTCTATTTGAGCGACAATGTTAAAGCCCGATTCATTCAAGCCGACGGCACGCAGATTCGCGCGCCGCGCGACCCCAACGAGCCCGCCCATCGTTGCCAGGATGAGTTCCTGGCGATTCGTCCGCCGGTGACCGCCGAGACCGCGGGCCTCAACGGCTCGGGCCGTCGTGAAGGACGTGTGGTGACGCAGTAGGCGTATCATCACGTCGACCTACCAGTCCGTGATTTCGGTAGCTACGCACCCCGCGACAGGTTGCTACACTAAACGGCGGTTCTTGCTCCCGCTGTTTCTTGTTGCCCCATTCATGACTCCGCTCACGATCACCGACCTTGACGCCCGCATTTGGCGCGAAGAACTCGACGAGTTCGTGCCGTCGCAGGTGTACGACATTCACACGCACTTGTACTCCTGGCGTCATAATCTCGATCCTCAAAAGGCGTCGAGCGGCTACGCCAAACTGCTCGGCGAACAGTTTGCCGAAGCGACCACCGAACTTGCCGACGCTTGCGATGCGCAGTTGATGCCCGGCCGCTCCGTGGAGCGGTTGTCGTTTCCGTTTCCCTTTCCACACCCGTGTGACTTCGCTGGCGCCAACGCGTTTGTGGCCGAACAAGCCCGCATGCGAGCCGCGTCGGCGTCGTTAATGCTCGTCCATCCCGGGCTGAGTGATGATGAGGTCGAACGCGAGCTCGATCAACACGGGCATCTCGGCTTCAAACCGTATCGCTGGTACTCGACCACCGGCGACGCGGTGAACTGCCGCATCACCGATTTCATGTCCGAACGGCAGATCGCCATTGCCGACCGTCGCGGCCTCATCATCATGATGCACGTCTCGAAGCGCGACGCGATCGCCGATGAAGAAAACCTCCGCGATCTGACCGAGCTGAGTGCCAGTTACCCGAACGCCAAGTGGATCCTGGCCCATTGTGCCCGGAGCTACTCGGCCTGGGCCTTGGAACGCGCCGCGAGTCGTCTGCGTGAGCTGCCCAACGTCTGGTACGATACGTCGAGCGTGTGCGAGACCGACGCGATGGATGCGTTGTATCAGGGTGTCGGCTGCGATCGCGTGATGTACGCCAGTGACGACATCCCGGTCGGTGTGCTGCGTGGCAAGTACATCACGTTCGGCTACGCTTGGGCGTACCTCTCCGAGACGAATCACTCGATGAGCCTCGCACACTGTGACGGGCGGATGACGTTCACTCGTTATGAGCAACTGCGCGCCATGCGGCGAGCAGCTCGGCGGTTGAACCTCAGCAAAACCCAGATCCAAGCGTTGTTCCACGACACCGCGGCGAGCCTGGTTCAAGCAGCACGAGCGCACTAGCGCCAGCTCTCTTCGTCATTTTGCCATTCGTCATTCCTTCGGCATTTAAACTTCGACATTCGTCATTTCCCCCGGCATCATGTCCGAACTCGATCGTGACCAACAACAGACGTTCGCGCGGGAGATCGTCGATCGGCTGCGCTCGCGTGGTTACGAGGCGTATTGGGCCGGCGGCTGTGTGCGCGATCAGCTCTTGGGCAAGCAGCCGAAGGACTACGACGTGGCCACGAGCGCCACGCCCGACCAGGTGCGCGAGGTGTTCGGCAAACGCAGGACGCTGGCGATTGGCGCGGCGTTTGGCGTGATTGCCGTGATCGGTTCGCGCGAGCAAGGCGTGGTCGAGGTCGCCACGTTTCGGCGCGACACGAGCTACACCGACGGCCGGCATCCCGACGCCGTGGTCTTCAGCACGCCCGAGGAAGATGCCCAACGCCGCGATTTCACCATCAACGGTCTGTACTACGATCCGCTCGCCGAGCGCGTGATCGATTTCGTAGGCGGCGTCGCCGATTTGAAGCAAGGCATTGTACGGGCGATCGGCGATCCCGTCGCGCGGTTCAATGAAGACAAACTACGGCTGCTGCGGGCGGTACGCATGGCGGCGCGGTTCGGGTTTCATCTCGACACGGCGACGATGCAGGCGATTCAAGCCCAGGCCGACACGGTCACCAGCGTCAGTCCCGAGCGGATCGGCCAAGAGATGCGGCAGATGCTCACGATCGACGGCCGTGTGCAAGCGCTCGAACTGCTCGTCGAGTCGCGATTGCTGTCTGCGGTGTTGCCCGCCGCGGTGCGATTGATCGGCCAGCCACTCAACCACGACGAGCGCAAGCAAGATGCGTGGCAGTTCACGCTCGAAGTGCTCTCGCTGCTCCCCGCGCCGACCTTTGCCCTGTCGCTGGCAGCGCTCGTGCATTTGCTCGACGACCCCGCCGCGGCCATCACCTCGGCCAACGAGCGCTGGCGGCTCTCGAACAAAGAGCACGAGCGGGCACGCTGGCTGGCGCAACAGGCCACGGCGCTCGTCGACGCGCCGCAACTCGCGTGGTCACGGGTGCAACCATTGCTCGTTCACGAAGGGATCGCCGAACTGCTCGACCTGCACGCGGCCCGCGCCGCCGCGGCAAACCGCGAGGCGGAGCATGTCGCGTTTTGTCGTGCGAAGTTGGCCCTGCCCCAGGCCGAACTCGATCCGCCGCCGCTCGTGACGGGCAACGATCTGTTGCAGGCCGGTTTTCCCGGTGGGCCGAATTTTGCCCGTTGGTTGCACGATCTGCGCGTCGCACAACTCGACGGCAAGCTCACGACCCGCGAGGCGGCACTCGCCCAAGTCGCCGCATGGCACGGCAAATGACATCTTCGTCGAATTCGCGACGTTTCCACGTCGTTTGACCACCCTGGACAACCCCCGGTCGGGCACCTACGATCAGGACTCGACGTTTCAATCCGTGCTCAAGTTCAAATTGGGAGATAGCTGCGTGACAACCGATCAATTGGTGGCGCTAGCGTTTCGTTGGGCTCACATTCTGGCCGCGATCACGGGCTTGGGCGGTGCGATCTTCATTCGCTATGCACTCGCGCCGGTGCTTGGCAATCTGCCCGACGAACAACGTCGCAATCTGCACGAGGCGATCCGCACGCGCTGGGCCAAGTTCGTCCATCTCTCGATCGCCGTGCTGCTCATCACGGGCTTGTACAACTTCATGGTCGTCATCGGCCCGAAGAACGTGCCGCCCGGGTATCACATGATCTTCGGCATCAAGTTCTTGCTCGCCTTGGGCGTGTTTTTCACGGCGAGCATTTTGATGGGCCGTAGCGCCGCGGCTCAGCGAGCCCGTGAGAATCCCAAGGTGTGGTTGCTCGCCAACATCGGCATGGCGATCACGATCGTCTGTCTATCGGGCTACTTGCGATTCCTGCGCGACACGGCCGGTCCGAAAGCCGCGGCGGCGCAGAAAGTCGTCGAGCCCGCCACGCCTGCCGCCCCGATCGAGAAGAAGTAACCTCCGACGTTGAGCATCGCACCATGGACAAGAAAGCCAAGAAGCGCATCGAAGTCTTGAAAGAAAAGCAGCAGCGGTTGCGGCAGCAGATCGCAGGCGCCAAGCAACAGCCCGACGATCCCGAAGAGCTGCGCAAGCTCGAAAAGGAAAATGCCGCCATCACCGCCGAGCTCGAGCAGTTGCGCAACTCGTAACGGGTCCGTGAATCATCGCACGTTAAGCAGAGACCGCCACTACGGTTTCAACTCGCGGCGGAAATTGCGCACCTCGGTCTGCACCGCGATGGGGAGTTTCGAGCGGAGCAGGTTCGCGCCGTTGAACCAGCCCTGCGGCTCCAAGAAGATCAGGTGATATTCGCAAAATAGCGCTCCCGCCGGCTCGCGGAGTTTCGTGACCTTGAAATACGAGCCGAACCCTTGATACGGCTGAGGTTCGCCGAGCGTCACATCCTGGGCCCCCGCACGCATCACGGCCCGCCACGCATTCGCGAACTTCGCGTCGCCGTTGAACCGCGTGTCGATCTCGATCGCCACGACGATTGACTCGGGAGTTCGAGTCAGGACCGTGTGATTGGTCCCGGACAACTGCACCTTGTCGAAGATCTCGAACGACGAATAGGTGTAATTCTCTTCAAACGCATCGCTCGCGGTCGCCTTGAGTTGCCGCTGAGCAAGCTCGTCAGCCGTCAGCTCGTGAACCTGCGAGCCGGCCCGTTGCTTGAAGACCACGTCCTTCTCCGGATTGCGGCGGAAGTTGTCGAGCGATCCGTAAGCGATGCTCCACAGCTCGACAATCTGCACCCGCCCGAGCGGGTCGAGCTTTTCCAGTTCGCGAAACTTGAGCAAGTGCGGAGCCACGGGCGACGGCCGGGCAAAATCGTCGAAGCTGTAGCTCCCCTGGATTAACTGCTCGATTACGGCCCGTTGTCCCGCGGCATCGAGCCCGTCCGCCATCGTCGGCGGCGGCAATGGCAAGCGACGCTCGGCGGTCAGTGCCAGTCCGGGGCTCAGCAACTGAGCAAACAGCGGATTCGCGGTGGTTTGTGCCTCGGGCTGCGCGAGCAAACTCAGAGCACAGCACCAAGCGAGCGTCATCGTTGTCATGATTACCTCGATACCGATTCAACAGCGCGAAACCGCAAGCGAGCCACCACATCGCTCGACTTAATACTTACTCACCTACTCACCTACTCACTTACTCACCTGCCCCTCAACTCCTCACCGGCTTGAGCGGACTCGCCGCCAGCACGAACGTCTTCTGCCCGACCGACGCGAAGAAATCGACCGTCGCCTTGCGGTTGCGAAACGTGCCGCTCAGAGCGACGATCTTGCCGAGGCCATACTCGGGATGACGCACGATCATGCCTTGATGGAAATCGTCGGCGTTCGCGTCTTCGGTCGCAGGTTCGCCCGCCAGATCGGCGGCCGTCATCAGTCGGATGCCAGCGATCGACTTGCCGATCTGTTTCGGCGTGCGATCTTCGAACTCGTCGATATCAAACGATGGCTCGTCGAAGTCGCCCGAGTCGTCCGACTGCCACAGATCGCCCCGTTCTTCCATCTCCATTTCGTCGCGTGGCAACTCGAACAAAAACGGACTGGGGATCGTGTAGCCCGAGCGTCCGCGGAAGTCACGTCGCTTGGCCAACGACAGTTGCAACCGCTCCTTGGCTCGCGTGATACCGACGAAGAGCAACCGCCGCTCTTCTTCCATCTGCGCGTCGTCCTTCTCCGATCGCTCGTGCGGGATCAGGCCCTTTTCGACCGCACCGATGAACACCACCGGAAACTCGAGCCCCTTTGCCGCATGCATGGTCATGAGCGTCACACGATCGCTCGATGAATCCCAATCGTCCGTGTCGGCCACGAGACTGGTTTGCTCGAGGAACTCTTCCAAGTGTCCATCGCCCGGATGTCGCTCGTCGAACTCACGCGCGGCGGTCAACAGTTCTTCGATGTTGGCGAGGCGGTCTTGATCGTCGGGATCTTCCGAGTCCTTGAGCATGTCCTGATACTCGGTCTCGCTCAGCACATGGCCGAGCAACTCTTCGAGCGGCCGCAGAACATGGACGCAAATCCGATCGAACAGCCCGACAAACTTCGCGACCGACACGGCCGACTTCTTCGCCAGTCCCGCGATCATCCCCGCCTCGCGGGCCGCATCGAGCAACGAGAGCCCCCGTGACGTCGCGTGCTCCACGAGCTTGTCGATCGTCGAACGACCAATGCCGCGCGCCGGCGTGTTGATCACGCGCAGAAACGCGTTGTCGTCGCGCGGGTTGTTCGCCAACAACAAGTACGACAGCACGTCTTTGATTTCTTTGCGCTGATAAAACTCGACGCCCCGCACCAATTGGTACGGGATCCCCTCGTCGCGCAAGGCTGCTTCGTACGTGCGAGACAGCGCGTTGATCCGGTAGAAGATCGCGATGTCCTTCGGCTGACGTTTGCCCGACTGAATCATGCCCAGGATTTGAGCGGCGATTCCCTCGGCCTCGTCGTGATGCGACGCGTACGTGATCAACCGCACCGGCACGCCTTCGTCGTTGTCGGTGAACAGATCCTTGGCCTTGCGGCGCCGATTGTGCGAGATCAACGCATCGGCCACGCGGAGAATCTTCTTCGTGCTCCGCCAATTCTGTTCGAGCCGCACGACATGCACTTCGGGATAGTCGCGTTCAAACTCAAGAATGTTGTTCAACGTCGCGCCGCGCCACCCGTAGATCGACTGATCGGGGTCGCCGGTGACGGCCAAGTTCGGATAGTCGATCGACATCGCCCGCGCGATCGCGTATTGAGCGAGGTTCGTGTCTTGATACTCATCGACGAGAATGTAGCGATAGCGCGCGTCGAGTTCGGCCCGTACCTCGGGCGAGTCGCGCAGGATGAGCGCCACGTGCATCAGCATGTCGTCGAAGTCGACGGCGTTCGAGTGCTTGAGCAGCTCTTGATACTTGGGATAAACCTTGGCGACGATCGCACCGGTGACGTTGCCCGGCCGGGCTTCGTATTGGTCGGGCGTGATGAGATTGTTCTTGGCCCACGAGATGGCCGAGGCGAGTTGTTGCGGCGTGTAGTGGGTCGCGTCGAGCTCGACCGCCTCGATCGCTCGTTTGAGCGTGGCCAGCGAGTCGCTTGTGTCGTAGATCGTGTAGTTCTGCTGCAAGCCGGCCAGCGCCGCGTACTCTCGCAACATGCGGGCACAGAACCGGTGAAAGGTGCCGAGCCAAACCGGCTCGCCGGGCGCGAGACGATCGAGACGTTGCCGCATCTCGTCGGCCGCTTTGTTCGTAAAGGTCAACGCCAGAATGCTGCGCGCTCGGACGCCATGTTGCAGCAGATTGGCAATCCGGTGCGTGACCACACGTGTCTTACCGCTGCCGGGCCCGGCCAAAATGAGCATCGGACCGTCGATGTGTTCGACCGCCTCGCATTGGGCATCGGTGAGGCCTTTGAGCAGATCGTAGTCCAAGGGGTAACTTCCGTGACCAGGGCGATGACGATGGCCGAATTGCCTAAGATCATGGTATACTTTGGCGACTTGAACGGGAAGGAAGCGGTTGGTGGTTAGTGGCTAGTTGTTAGTGGTTTGCAGCGAGCAGATTGCATTTGACTAACCACCAGCCACCAACAACTAACCACCAACACCCCACTCTTCTGCTAGCAACGGAGTGCCACTCTCGCCGTGTCTACGATCAAACGCATCCTTGTCACCGGCGGGGCCGGGTTCCTGGGCTCGCACCTTTGCCAGCGACTGGTCGATGCCGGACATGACGTCATCTGTCTCGACAACTTCTTCACCAGCCAGAAGAACAACGTCGCCGGGCTGCTCACGCGACCCAACTTCGAACTGATTCGCCACGATATCACGCAGCCGATCTGGCTCGATGTGGACGAGATCTACAATCTCGCTTGCCCTGCCGCCCCGGGCCACTATCAGTACAACCCGATCAAGACGATGAAGACCTCGGTCCTGGGCGCGATCAACGTGCTGGGGATGGCCAAGCGTTGCGGGGCGAAAGTCCTGCAAGCCTCGACCAGCGAAGTGTACGGTGACCCGACCGAGCATCCGCAGACCGAGTCGTATCGCGGCAATGTTAACTGTCTGGGCCCACGTGCGTGTTACGACGAAGGCAAGCGGGCCGCCGAGACGTTATTCATGGACTATCAACGCATGCACAAGTTGCGGATTCGCCTCGTGCGGATCTTCAACACCTACGGGCCTGGCATGCATCCGTTCGATGGCCGCGTGGTATCGAACTTTATCGTGCAAGCGATCACGGGCAAGGACATCACGATCTTCGGCAATGGCGAACAGACACGCAGCTTCTGCTACCGCGACGATCTGATCGAAGGCATGATCCGCATGATGAACGGTCCCGACGACTTCGTGGGGCCCGTGAACATCGGCAACCCGGGCGAGTTCACGATTCGCGAACTGGCCGACTTGGTGCTGAAGCAAACCGGCTCGAAGAGCAAGCTCGTCACGAAGCCGTTGCCCGCCGACGATCCGGTGCAGCGCAAGCCCGACATCATGCTGGCAACCGCCAAGCTCGGTTGGTCACCGACCGTGCCGCTGGAAGATGGTTTGGCCCGAACGATCGAGTGGTTTAAGACGATCGATCTCGGCCGTTACCGTCCCCCGACGCCGAATTATTGAGGCAACAATGTCTCGTACGATTCTCGAAACGCCGCGGCTATATCTGCGTGAGATCACGCGCGACGATCTCGATTTTATCGCGGCGATGACCGGCGACGCCGAAGTGATGCGGTACTATCCGCAGGTGCTCGATCGGGCCGGGGCCCAAGCGTGGCTGGAACGCACTTTGTGGCGCTACAGCACCGATGGAGTCGGTTTCTGGCTCGTGGTCGATCGCACCACGAATGAGCCGCGCGGGCAAGTCGGCGTGTTGATGCAAGAGGTCGACGGTGTGCGCGAGACCGAGGTGGGTTACATGATCCATCGACCGTACTGGCGGCAAGGTATCGCGACCGAAGCGGCCGCAGCCTGCCACGAGTATGTGTTTCGCACCCTCGAACGACCGCGCGTGATTGCGCTCGTGCGGCCGGTCAATATTCCGTCGCAAGCCACGGCCCGTGGGTTGAGCATGGCCGTCGAGAAACGGACGATGTTCAAGGATTACGAGCACGATGTGTTCGTGAAACATCGCGCGACTTGAAGAGTCTCGTAGACAAAATGGCTGGACCAGCCGCTCGCGAGAACGTGGGTTACGATCATGGTTTCCCATTTCGCAGAGCCACACACGAGGACTGGTCCAGTGCACGAC
>JAEUIL010000274.1 GCA_016794255.1 Planctomycetaceae bacterium
TGCAGCAGGCCGATAGCTCGCGTCATCGCAGTGTGTACTTGCCCTTGATGCGTGGTCTGACGCCGCGGGCCCTTGAACCGTTCGACCCGGTGGATCAGACGCTCGTGAGCGGCAATCGCGAGACCACGACTGTGCCGAGTCAGGCGCTGTTCATGCTGAATTCTTCGTTCGTTCGTCGCCAGTCATTGCTGCTGGCGGAGCAGTTGCTCACGCAGCGCGAGCAAACACTCGACCAACGGGTTCGTGAGATGTACCAGCGGGTCTTGTCGCGAGTGCCGCAGGTCACCGAGATCGAGCGAATCGCGGCGTTTGTCAAAGACTACGAAGCCGCGTATGACGCTGCGCAGGAGAGCAACTCCTCGGCAGCGACACGTCCAACGGGCAACAAGCCCGGTGAAGATGCGATTCGGCCCGAGTCGTCGCACGCGGCGGCGTGGCTGGCGGTCGTGCAGTCGTTGTACGCTAGTGCCGAGTTCCGCTATCTGAAGTAATTCAAAATCACGCCCGGCTGAGGATCGATCATGGACCATGCTCACAACTGGCGAGCGGCTTGCTCGCGACGAACCGCGCTGCGATCCGCTGGCGCAGGGATGGGTTACTTGGCGTTGGCTTCCATGCTCGGTCAGAACACGCGTCGGGCCCGGGGAAGCGATTCTCAGTCGCCCAATCCGCTCGCGGCGAAAGCTCCGCACTTCAAGCCGCGTGCCAAGCGGATCATCTTTCTGTTCATGCAAGGCTGCATCTCGCAGGTCGACACGTTCGAGTACAAGCCACAGTTGCAGGCCGACGGCGGCAAGAGAGGGCCCGAGGGGGGCACGCTGACCGCGAGTAAGTTCAAGTTCAAGCAGTACGGCGAGACCGGCTCGTGGTTTTCCGAGTTGTTGCCGAACATCGCGCAGCATGCGGATGAACTCTGCTGGTTGCGGGGCTTGCATACCGATACGCCCGCGCATCCGCAGGCGGTCGTGCAGTTGCACACCGGCAGCGCCAACGCCGCGCTCACGCGACCGAGCATGGGTGCCTGGCTGCTGTATGGTTTGGGAAGCGAGAACGAAGAGTTGCCCGGCTATATCACCATCAATCCGCCGTCGAGCTTGGGCGGGGCCGTGAACTATGGCAGCGCGTTCTTGCCGGCGCATTTTCAAGGCACGCGGATCAACGACGCCGGCTATCTGCCGAATCTCAAGGGGCCGGTCGCCACGCCGCTGCAACGCAAACAGCTCGATCTCATTCAAGCGATGAATCGCGATTTGGCCGCGAGTCCCTCGGCTCCCGATGCGGTCGACGGCATCATTCAGTCCTATGAGCTCGCGTTCAAGATGCAGGGGATCGTGCCCGAGTTGCTCGATAGCTCGCGCGAACCGCAGGCGTTGCTCGATGCTTATGGCGTGAAGCCCGGTCCCGAGGGGGCGTTCGCAAGGCAATGTGTGATGGCCCGGCGGTTGAGCGAAGCGGGTGTACGGTTTGTCGAGATTTGTCAGCCGAATTGGGATCATCACAGCAACTTGCACAACGGCCTGAAGAAGAACTGCGCCGCGATCGATCAACCCACCGCTGCGCTGCTGGCCGATCTGAAACAACGCGGTCTGCTGGAAGACACCCTCGTGTTGTTCGGCAGCGAGTTCGGACGGCAGCCCACCTCCCAAGGCGTCGACGGTCGCGATCACAACATCACGGGCTACTCGATGTTCCTCACCGGAGCCGGCGTCAAGCAAGGCTTCACCTACGGTGCGACCGACGAGTACGGCATTCACGCGGTCGAGGGGCGGATGCACATGACCGATCTCCACGCAACACTGCTAGCGCTCATGGGTCTCGACCACGAAGCGCTGACCTACAACTATGCCGGCCGTGACTTCCGGTTAACCGACGTCAAAGGCTCGGTCGCCTCGCAGATCTTTGCCTAGAGCGTTAAATCGTATTCTTCACGCGCCGCGCGATGGCGAGGGGGGATGAATACATGCGGCAAACTGAAGCGTGATTGATCGAATCCCCTGAAAGCATCGGCGATCATTTTGCCGGAATCAGTTGTACTGCGTCGATGTGCGCGGTTCCTTTCGCGCCGGCGACTTTGAACACGACGGCAAAGTTCTTGGTTTCGTCGAAGCGAAACACGCCGAGCGAACGAAAGCCGCTTGTCTCGTCGGCCGGCTGCGTTTGATCGATGGTCAGGGTTTGTTCGCCGTCGGCATGGCGCACCGTAACGGCCAACGACTTGGCGCGATTGGCATGGGGTTGCCAGGCGATCCGCATTTCATAGCGCCCAGCCCGAGTGACCGAGAACGGGAAGCGAGCGGTCGCCTGTTGATCGCCCGAGTAGTGGTAGCCATCGCCGATGAACCCGGCCAAACTCGTGCCCGGTGTCCAATTGCCGTGCAACTCGGAGGCTTCGTCATCGATCACAATGCCCGGCAACGTCGCGGGATCGAGCCCGAGATACGACCGCGCGGGGACCGTCACTCCCGGCGGCAGCGCGAGCTGGGCGTTGAACGACTCGCGGCGCATCGCTCCGGGCTGGTTCATCAAGTCTTGCAGCAGCGTGAGATATTGCTGATAGACGCCGCGCGGCGTGGTTTGATGTTGCAGGCAGATCCAAGCTGCTTTGCCGACGATCTCGCCCATCATGCCGCAGGTCCGCATCACGCGAATCGGCCCAATGGCCTCGCGTTCAACGCTAATGTCGCGACCGGCCATGAAGAGATTGCTGATATTGCGACTGTACAAGCAGCGATACGGTGCCCAATACGGTCCGCGATAGCTGTACTCTTTGCCGGTCGTGGCGACCGAGATGAACTCTTCCCCCTTGAGGCCCGCCTTGAAATCGGGATGCGGCACGTGAATGTCGATGTGCCACGTGTTGGGGAACGCGGGATCGGGAAACTGCGTGCCATTGCGGAAATCGTCGGCCTTGAGCACCACATCGCCGAGCAGCCGCCGTGACTCTCGTTTGCCGGCGATGAACGCACTCCAACCGAGTCGATGGTTCGGATACTGAGCGTCGATGTTCTTCAACGTGTCCCAGGCGCCGTACATGGCGCGCAGGTTGAGGTCGCGGATCAGCTCGATGTCGTTGATCGGATCTTTGTCGAAGCCACTTTCCCAAAACCAGCCGCCGAGATTCGACAGCGGCGCGTCCGACCACTGCGCCTTGAACGCGGCTCGGCCCGGAAACGGCTTCTTGCTCAAGTCGAGGGCCCATTCCAGCCGTGGGAAGGGGGCGACAACATTGCCCGCAGCGGTCAAGACCGAGAGCAGGTCTTTGTCTTTGCACTCGCAGTGCAGCACCTGCTTGGGGTCAGCCTGATCGAGCACGTTCCACAGGTTGCTAGCTCCCATGTTGCCTTCGCGCGATACCTCAAAGTCAGCGCCGGCGAGATAACCCACGGTGCCATCGCCTGTGCAGTCGGCAAACAATTTACCGCGAACGCGAGTACGTTTCGCGCTGCGTGTATTCTGCGCGGTCACCGAGCGGATTTGTTTGTCGACCGATTCCACCTCGTTGACCCGATGTTCCAGCATCAGCGTGATGCGCGGCTCGGCTCGGGCGACACGCAGCTTGCGTTCGTCGTCATAGACATCGGCCCCCTTGGCGTTGCCGCTGCCCGCACGTTTGGGCGGGCACAGCTCTTCGACAATCTCGCCGATGTGGCGAAAGGGCTTCTGCCGCGTGTGTCCCTCGGGCCAGACCCGTACTTCGCTGCTCGAATTGCCGCCGAGCAACGGGCGATCTTGGATCAACGCCACAGTCAGGCCATTGCGAGCAGCCGACACCGCTGCCGCCGTACCCGCCACACCGCCGCCGACAACGACCAGATCGAACTCGCCGCCGTCGGCCGGTGGCCCTTGCAGACCCAACTGCTCGCGTCGCCATGTGGTCATCGCGGGCTGTTCGTTGGGGGGCGTGAAGTCAAGTTGTCGTGTGAAGCAGATGGCATCGCAACGTCCTTCGAACCCGGTCAGGTCGTGTAGTGCGAGCGTCACTTCGCCGGTCAGCTCGACTGGCCCACCGTCGTGCCAATGCCACGCGGCGTTCTTGGTGCCGAAGGTCTCGGCGAGCGGTTTACCGTTGACGAGCAGTTGAAACTTCCCCGGCGCACCGGGCACTTTCCACGGCGCGACCCAATCGCGCGTGCGGACCCAAACACGGTAGGTCCCGGGCTCGGCGATGGTCACTTTGGTCACGGCATCTTTGACCGGCACGCCCAGCCCGTGAGCTAACAGGTACGGCGAGCCCATTTGGTCCATCGATTGTTGATCGAGGTCCCAGCCGCCGAGCGACGCAAATTGCTCCGCCTCGACGAGCACATGCTGGGCGACGAGTTGCGTCGGAGCGAGCAAAACGGCGAACGTGATGAATGCGTGAATAAGCTTCATGAGCGGGACTCGATTGCAGAGAGACTTGTATGTTGAGGATGAACTTTGCCGTGAGCGGCGCTCATTTCGAGCTCGACTCTGCCACCAATTCGATGCCGTTTAGAATCGGTTTCTTCCGCGGATCGGACGAGCGTGACGCGATAAACTCGACCACGACCGGTTGACCGGCTGCGAGCCGAATGCCGCGGAACTCTTGCACCGTGGGACGCCAGCGACCTCCGGCTTGGGCCACCGGATCGAAGTTGTTCAACACCTGCCGACCTTGCAGTTTCACGGCGAACTTGCGAACACCGGACTGCTCGTTGTCGGGATCGCAGAAGTGCAAGCGAACGGTGAACGTGCCGTCCTGTTCGCGACGGG
This sequence comes from Planctomycetaceae bacterium, assembly GCA_016794255.1. GTDB lineage: Bacteria > Planctomycetota > Planctomycetia > Pirellulales > PNKZ01 > JAEUIL01. The sequence goes on from JAEUIL010000274.1 coordinate 4,735, forward strand.
GATCGAGCGACAATCGACGAATACCGCGACAGCCCGAGGCCGCGACCCAATTGAGCGGACCAGCCCCGACGACACTCGATGTGTGTCGACAGTAGAAGCCATCGTCGTCCGACTCGATCTCGGCCCCGACGAACGTGTTGAGCCATAGCCGGCCGTCGGCCGCGCGGCGATGACCGGGCGCGCCGAGATTCAACGCCACGTGCCGCACGTTTTCATCGTCATCGAGCGGAAACTCGGTCCAGATGTCGACCTCGGGCATGTGGACGAGTCCAACCGACGTTTGCAATTGATAGTCACACGTACAAGTGCGGGTATAGTCTGGCACGCAGAGCACGCCCCCCGCCGCGATCAGGTTGTTGGTGCAACTCGAACGAAACCCGCCGAAGTTGCCGGTGCCGCCGTCGTTGGTCAAGTCGCAGAAACCGGCCGCCCCGGAACGGAAAAGCAGCATGTGTTGCGAGGCTTGCGGCGTGTTGCAACCGTAGTTGCGTCGCCAAGTCCAAGGGGTCGACTCGCCGGTGAGCGGGTCGGTTCGTTCGAGCAGCTTGCCGGTCAGCAGTGCGACGGCAGATCGGTCGGCCACGATGCGATCGCCCAAGAGAATCGCGGGCCCGCTGTGCTTTTCGTTCCACAGCACGTGACCGTTGGTGCCGCGGTAGGCCCGCATCCCTTTGGGTTCGTCTTTGAGCACGTCGCGACCCGGTCGGCCGCTCTCGACCAATACGTCGTGCTCGACTGAATAGCTGAGCCAGGTGCCGAACACGTTCTCGTCGCTCGACCAGACTTGCTTGCCGGTGGCGAGTTCGTAGGCGGCAATGCGCGATGGCCGCGAGGGCTGTTGACCGCGCCGCTTGAGCAGATCGCGATCGGCGTCGCTTAGCAGGTCGACGCAGTACAGGCGATCACCGCCGAGGCAGACCGCGTTGTTGCGGAATTGAAACTCCGCGTCGATCGACCACAGTATGCGCCCATCCCGGCGATCGAGAACCGAGAGCCGTTTGCTCGCGACGACATCGGCATAGGTCGGCTTGCGCGGATCGCCGAGGCTCGATGGCAGATCGATACCGGCGACCAGATAATTGCCGACAACGTTGAGATAGTTCCAGGTGGGCGGTTGATCGTCGTCACCGACCGGCGGCAGGCTGAACTCGCCGAGTGTTTTGCCGTTCGCTGGATCGATGCGAATGCAGCCGGGCTTGTAGATCGCGTAGATGCCGTCGGCCAGCGAGACATAGTTGCCGCCGGTGCCGTTTGCGCCCGGATGATGAGCCGTGTTGTCATACAAAGCACCGAGACCCGGTAGGTCGCGCTGCCACAGCAGCCGGCCGGTGTAAATGTCGACGGCACGCAAGGCGTTGGGACCCTCGACGATCGCGCGGCCGGCGATGACTTGGGGCTGAGGTCCGTGGCCGTGACGGGGCAAGATCGCATCGTGCGACGGTCCGCCGAACCACAGCACGCCCAAGGGGGCTTTGACCAAATCGTCGCGCGATGTGCGGGTATTCGCGGCGTCGGCATGCTCGTGCGTCCAATCGGCAGCGCCGGGCAACGGACCCTGGCGAATCAACCGTGACCACGCCCCTTCGCGACGAAGTTCCGCCCCGGGCAGATGCGTAACGTTGCGCGCGAACTGAGCGTGTGCTTGGTCATCGAGCCGGAAACTGGCCGTGCCGCCGTACGGTCGCAACGATGCGAACACGCGCGCGGCTACGTCGGGAGTCCAACTCGTGCTCAGGTCGGACAAGTCGTCACACACCATGAACGACGCGAAATACTGCGGAAGCTGTAATGAGTTGGGCGTACGCTCGACGACCGTCGCACGCGGTCCGTACATGCCGGCAGCGACGAGCGCGGTGCGCAACGCATCGACTCGGGCGGCGTCGCTGTCGACGATCACGAGTTTTGTCTCGCTGTCTGCGAGCAACGCGAACACGAGTTCGGCGTCTCCCGCGCCCCACACGACGCCGTAACCGGCGGTGGTCGGCGCTGCGGCACGGGCTCGGGTGATGGCGGCCGGTTTCACCTGGAGTTGAGTCGGTGTCAGGCGATGCACCACGGGTTCGGTCGGCTCGGGTCCGAAGCAGTGGATAGCCCCTTCGAGTGTGACGACAAACAACCGCTCGTTCGCCGCCAGTAGCCGCGCGACCGTGCCATCGACCGTTGTTTCCCAATGGGGTTGCGGTTCGTTGTCCTTTGACGAAGCTTGGTCGTCACGCTCGTTCAACTTGACGGCGACCACTTGCTTGCCCGCACAGCCGTAAAGTGCGTTGCCGACGCGAATTAAATCGCCCCGCGCATCGAGCTCGGCCGACCACACGTTTTGCACGTCCAGCTTGCGGATCTCGATCGGCTCGCCACGCCGGTCTTTGCCGGTGGTCGTCTTCAGCAGCGGATCGCCGAGCTCAACGCCGGTCAGTTCGTCGCCCTGAGCGAAGTACATAAGCCGCTGGGCAAACACCGGCAAACTGTCGGTCCGCAGACCGTCGATCAATCGGCCATCTTTCTGCGTCAGCAAATAGCCGCCGTTGAAGATCAACTCGAGCCGAGCGGCGACGGCGCTGCCGCCGGCTTTCTTGTTGTTGGCTGCTAGTTCGTAGTGAACGAATCGGCCCGTGCGGCGATCGTAACACGCCGGGACCGAACGTCCGCCGGGAACGATGAGATTATCGCCAGCGACGACCAACGACCCTTGCGGAGCCACGCCAGCAAACGACGGCGTGTTGTGCGGTTGCAGCATGAATCGCGAACCGTCGCCGTCGTTGGTCCAGCGGATCGTGCCGGTCTCGGCATCCAGCGCGTGCAGGAAAATGCCCATGAACGGCCAGATGCCCGCCGCGTAGTAAACCGTGCCATCGGCGATCACCGGCCCGCCGCGCGCCGGCCAAGACGAAATCAAGCGTTCGTTGCCGAGCACCTGTCGATCACTTGGGCCGCCACGATGCTTCCAATTCAACCGGCCGTCAGCAGCTTGCAAACAATACAAGTAGCCGTCGTCGGACGCCACGTACACACGCTCGTTCTCGGCCGCAGGCGCGAGGCGAATGGGACCCCCGGCGCGGAACTCCCATAGCTGTCGGCCGGTGTGCACATCGTAGGCGGTCAGCGTGTCGGTCACGGATGAACCGACGAACATCCGCCCCGCCGCGACGATCGGTTCATACTGCCGATCGAAGTTCATCTCGGGCTGATCGGGCCACGCGACCGTCAGCGGCGGCAGCTGCCGAGTCCATTGCAAAGTGAGTCGGTCGGCCAGCGATGTTTCGACCGACGCGCTCCGCCCGGCATCGGCCCGCCACATTGGCCAGTCCGCGGCGAGGACTGCGTGCGGCAAAGCGGCAGACGAAAACAACAACCAAGCGGCCGCGAGGCGCTGAACGAATTGCATCTTAGTCTTTTCCTTCCAGCGCCATCCACGAACGATTTTGATAACTGCACGAGCAACCGGCCGACGCATCGGGCACCAGCACCAAGCCTCCCACGGGCAAGGCATTGATCCAGCATCCGGGGCGGATGCCGCCGAAGTTTTCGACTTTGGCTTTGGCATCCAGGCTTTGATAACCGAGCGTCGCCGATCGGAACAGCATGAGATGTTTCGCAGCGGCAATCTGTCCACAGCCGTACGAACGCTTCAACTCAAACGGCCGCTCGTCGCCGTTCATGAGATCCCAGGCACCGCCTTGGGCATAAATGGTGTAGTCGCGAATGAATGGTCGCGTGACATACGACGCTGCCCGGTCCCAGAGTTTCTCGCCCGAGCCACCGCGGAAAGCCGCGAGTCGGCCGCCGACTTCCGAGGGCAACTTGAACCGTGTGGATTGGTAACCCATCACCAGCGCATCGTATTGCGGACTATAGACGAGCATCGTGCCGAAGGCGTCGGCTTTGCGCCACAGCACCTCGCCGGTCTTGGCATCGAGCGCGACGAGCGTGCCCGTCGGTTGCTTGACTTGCTTGACGACTGGCAGCTTGCCATCGACCGGCTTTTGTTGAGGATCGAGCTGGTCTTCGCTCGCAGCGGCGCGGTCGATCAAGTAGACGACTCCGGCACCGACCGCGATGGCGTTGTGACGAATTGAGTGTTGCGCATCGTAGCGCCAACGCATCGCGCCGGTCTCGGCATCGAGCGCGAACAGCGTTGCTGATTCACTTTGCAATTCGCTCATGTCGGCGGGCCGCCAGTTGTATCGCAGCCGGTGGTCACGATTCACGAGCGAACCGAACAGCAGTTGATCGGCATAGGCGATGTAGCCCCATTCACCCGGTTTGCCGTCGACGCGATCCGGAGTGGCAAATTCGCTGAGTTTGCGGCCCGACGCTTGATCGAGGCGATAACAACGTTGCTTGTCGTGGATATAGACCGCGTCGCCCCCCAGGCAAAGGTTGCTGCCGGTGATGGCGGTGCCCGACAGATGATCGGCACTATAGGCCTTCAGCACGCCGGGCAGGGCGAACTCCCACAAGTTGCGACCGTTATAGGCGTCGACAGCTCGCAGCGCGTCGAGACCTTCGACAAACATCCGGCCACGATGATATACCGGGGCGGGTCCGCGACCGTGGCGTTGCGGCATCTCTAAATCGACATCGCGATACCACAACGCGTGCAGCTCACCGCGCACGAGTTCATCGCCCGAGAAACAACTGTTGCCGGGATCGGAGTATTGATGCGTCCAGCTGCCGCTCTTGGCTAAGGCGTCACGCCGGTAAAGCTGCATCTCACCCGGTCGACCGGAGCAAACCACGCCGCCGAACGGCCGCAACACGCGCGGCGGTGAGTCCTTGTCGATCGTCAACGGTCCTGCGGTGAGCGACTGCGACGACACGACCAAGTCGGCAAAGTACTTGCCGTACGGTATCTGCTTGGACGTTCCTTGATGAACGGTCACGCGTGTGCCGTACAGACCGGCCGCGGCGATGCGTTGCCTCACGGCAGTCACAGACTCGACCGTGGGTGACAGGGCGTAGATTTGCAACTCGGTTTGCTGCGCCAGCGCCAAGGCCAAGTCGCCGTTGCCACAGTCGAGATCGACACAAAAGCCCGCGGTCACGCCTGACTTGCGCACGATTTCCTTGGCCGCCTCGACAAACGTGGGGGCGACATCGAGCCGGGGCGTCGGGCGATGCTCTTGGTGTTTTTCACGCTCGACGCCATCGAAGCAGTAGATCGAGCCCGTGCTGGTGCTGACGTAGAGCCGACCACCGGCCGCGGCCAGACTGTACGCCGCACCGTCGAGTTCGTGTTTCTCGCGGAGTTGTCGACTCACGCTATCAATGATCGCCAGTTCTTTGGTCCCGCCGCAGACGATATCGTTGCCTACGATAATGGTTGCCGCGCTGGCGTCGACCTGGTCGAGTGACCAGAGTGGCTCGTGCTTCTGAGTCTTGACCGGCACACCTTTGCGGTCGGGGGCGGTTTTCTCCACGACCGACAACACACGCAGACCCTTGCCCGAGCCGATCACGGCCGTGCCGTTGGGTTGTACCGCAATGTTACCTGGACTGAGCTTCTCGACGAGCTCGCCCGACTTGAGATCGAAACAGATGCCGCCGTTGTAGAAGCGACCTCCCGCGGCAGTCGCATGAGTGCCGCCGGCCTTGCCGTTCGCTTGGAGATGGTAATAGTCAAACTTGCCATCGCCGCGATGAAAAACGGCCGGGACAGCGCGACCTGTTGGGACCAGCAATTTGTCGGCAGTCGCCACGAGGTAGCCTTGCGGCGAGACGCCACTCTCGGCCATGGCGCCGCCGTGTGGCTGAGCCATGTAGATCCGACCGGCGTCATTGTTCTGCCAAACGACTTGTTTTGTCGTGGGATTGAGCGCGGTGAGCCGGATGCCATCGGCCTGCCAGATGCCCGCGCCGAAATAGATGACACCATCTCGCCAGACCGGCCCGCCACGCGCCGGTTGGCGCGATACCATGCGGCCGTTGCCCAAGATCATTTCCTCGCCAGCGGTCGCGGGGGATCGATATTTCAATGAGCCATCTTGGGCAGCGAGACAGTACAGATGACCGTCGTCGCTCACGACATAGACTTCATCGCCGACGAGTAACGGGGCGAAACGGACGGGAGCATCCGTAAAGAACGTCCAGCGGGTTTCTCCGGTCTCGGCATCGAGCCCGCAGACCCGACCGTCGGCCGAGCTGCCGAAGCTTAACAGATTGCCCGCCACGACCAGCTCGGCAGCGCGATCAAAGGTCATTCGATCATCGCGCGGCCAGGCTGGTTGCGGTGGCTGCTCGGAGCGATAGATCCACGCCAGCGATAGCTTCGCGGGCAAGCGGTCATCGACGTAGCCGCTTCGCTCGGCATCGGCACGATAGGTAGGCCAGTCGGCGGCGAACGCGGTGCCGGTTAGCAGCAGGACCGCTAGGCAAAGTAGAGATTTCTTCATGACGTGCTTTCAGCGACCCACGATGTTGACTTCAGATGAAGCGTCGAACGGCGAAGAAGCCACCAGCCAGCAAGAACATCGCGGCCCCTGTGACTAGCCAGCTAGGCTCGACAAACGAAAAGTGGAAATCATGTACCCACCTCGCCGCCTCATCGGTGGCGTCCCTTGGCGCAGACGGCGTTCCCGGGGGAATGGCGACCAGCACCGGTTCACCGGTCGCGGCAAGTCGTTGGTCGGGAGTCGTCTCGGGTGGCTCGGCTCCGCGGAACAATAGGGCTTGCCAATCGGCGGCTAAGAGCAGGTCAAAGCCCGGGTTCAACTCTTTGATCTCGCAGGAACAGGCCCCCACGAGAAACGACGCCGACTCTTGAATGTTTTCCGTCGTGATCCCCGCGCCGATCAAGGGCAACAGCGCCCGACCACGACCGAAGACCGGAAAGACCATCGGCTCGGCAAAGTCTTTGAGGTCAGGCTCGGCATGCAGCAGCAACTCGACGAGCGGCTGTTCGTCCGGGGAGTTGCGGGGCACGCGCAGTAGCGAGAACTCGATCTTCAGCGGGGCGTCGCTCAGCAAGCTGTCGTCGGGGCTGGCCGTGAGCTCGGGCAGTTTCAGCTTCTGGGCCAGCGCGGCGAGTTCCGCTTCGAGTTTCTGCGCCACGCGATCGTCCTTGGTTGCGTCACCACACTCGAGCATCAACCAGACTGCCGTCTGGCCCGTGGCCAACCGTTGGGTGAGCTTCTGCCGCAAGGGTGAAGTATTCAAGCGAGCGATCGCAGCGGCATCCAGCGGCCCGGCCGAAATCAGTGATTCAATCCGCGACGTTTGCGGATACTGCACGACCAACCACGGCAGCGTTGGCTGACGGAGCGCCGCGTACATCGCACGATCGCCGTCGGTTTCGAGCTGATCGACATCCACCATCCGCAGCGATACGTTGAGCGCTGGTTTGGCTGACTCGTTCAAAGGCTCAAGGACCGCTTGTTGCGCGGCGGTCAACGGACCGCGATGAAACAGGGTGACGCGATACGAATCGGCGTGCCAGCGTTCGAGCGCGTAGCGAAACACAGGGACGTTGCAGGCATCGGCCAGCCCCGCGACGACGAGCAACAACAGGATGGCGAACGCGTAACGCATGCTTGCAAATTCCAAGTGGCCAGCGATCTCGCAAAGCCAGCCGGGGGGCGACGTGAATGGTTGGATCGGAGCGAAGTGCGATCGTCACGCCAGCTTTTAGGATAGTCGATTCGTGGCGTCGGGGGAACAATTCGACGTTGCCACACGTGACGATCCGTAGAGATAAACCGGTACCAAATCGGTGTTCACCACTTTGGCGAGGGACGTCCGATGGCCTTCGACTATTCGCAGGACTTCGCGAAGATCGACTTCCGGCGGCATCCCGAACGCTATCGAATCGGTCGGGGCGAACAGGGCGTGCTGCTGATCGAACCGTACAAGAGCGAGATTCTGCCCCATTGGCGATTCAAGTCGGTCGCCGAAGCCCGCCGGTCCGCGGCCAAGATCTACAAGATGTTCTTGGCCTATCTCAAAGCCGACGATTTTCCTGGGGCCGACATGGCGCGGAAGTTTCTGCAAATGGGTTGGACTCGTGCGCGACGATATGCCAACCACAAGGGTGGTCGCAAGTACGACGCCCAGAGCGGCGCGGCCTTGCCCCGCACTCAGGACGCTGAGAAAGCTGCAGCCGCCGCGATCTTCTATGAACGCTACGTTACCGCCCGCGAGCATCGCGAGTACCTGCGTCAGAAGCAGCAACACATCGACCGTTACGAGAGCGACGATTGACGCCCCCAACTGTGCCAAAAGATTTTTGAAAAACAGGGTGAACATTTGGGTCGCTGTGCGCGTCCAATCATGCAGCAACGGCAAAGCACGGTTCGCTGAGCCGCGAATTTTGACCCGTCAGTACTCTACGCTGGTTATCCCTTAACGACCATGAACCTCCTGTTTACCAATTCATTCGAACGATCCGGTACGCCGCGTCAATCGCCTCGACCTGAGTGCGAACGTCCGTCGTATGCACCCCGTTTGTGACCCATCCATCGTGCAGATGGTGCAGGCTTGCCAAAGCCCGGTGTCACAAATGACGCCGGGCTTTTTTCGTGTCCGCGACAAGGGACGGTAACTGAGCGCTGGCCAACCCACGGTTGTGGGCACGCAGACCGGTTATACGGCTCGTTCGTCTAGTGGTTGAGGATTCCGCTCTTTCAAGGCGGAGAGAGGGGTTCGAATCCCCTACGAGCTGCTGAACATGCATCGGGATGAAGGGGATACGGTGCCCCGCGTGCCTTGGGAGCACGAGCAAGTCGGTTCGAGTCCGACCTTCCCGACTGGAATGTGTTGAGACGTGGCGACGACCGGCGTGGTGTTCGGCAGTTCGTGTTCTTTGCGATTAACCAAGCACCAAGCACCAAGCACCAAGCACCAAACACCAAACACCAAACACCAAACACCAAACACCAAACACCAAACACCCTCTTCCCCGCGAGTGTGCCGGACAGCACGACAGTCTTCGAAACTGTCAGACGAGGTTCGATTCCTCGGCGGGGAATAAGACAAGCAATGTCCTCGGAGTGTGCCGGATGCGCATACGACTCTGCGAAGGTCGAGGACCAGGTTCGATTCCTGGCGAGGACATTTTACCAAGCTGACGCTGGAGCCAGACGGCTAGGCAGCTGCCTGCAAAGCAGCTCGAAGTGGGTTCGACTCCCACCGGCGTTTTTTTGTGATTCAGATTTTGTGACAACCCGCGAACCCCTGCGGTCTGGAACATGTCATCCATACGCCTCAACTGCCGATCGGGACTACATCACCCTGTTAAGGTGTGCCGCAAGGCACGTCGTCTCGGTAACACTTCGTTGAGGCGTATTTGCAATTTGAAGATTCAACTGCCGGTTGGGAATACCTGAAGGTCTTAAAGTAGTGACGTCGGGCGACCGACTAACGAACGGTGCCGGAGTCTCTCGTAGATCAAGGTGCCCGTCAACGGTTCGTGCTGGTCACGAATACGGACGACCGCGTGCTGAAAAGTACCCCATCTCGACTTAACTTCGTTGGATCTCATTTATAAAATCACGGGCGCGGGCAACGCACATGGCGGGCGCGGCGCCACTTGAAAATACAGATCGACTGCCGGTTGGAGTCCATGGTTTCGGCACCCGAGGTCGTGGGTTCGAGTCCCACTCGTCTCCCTGACTCACGTTGGAGACGGTAGCTCAGCGGTAGAGCGCGTAGCTCTCTGGCCACCACTTCGTCGGTCTGTTTTAAATCACGATGAAAACAATGTTCGACTGTCGGTGGGGAGTCCCTGGATTAGCAGGTTCGAATCCTGCCCGATCCCTACGGTGTTCATAGCATCGCGGGACCGGAACTCGCTTCGCGATATATCCGCGGATTGAGTAGCACTCTCGCCAACCTTCGTCGAACTTCGTTCAGCCTCGTACCAACTGCGGGTGCGGAATACAAGCAAGAAACCGTTAGGTTCTGCGGGTGCGAATCCCGCACCGTCCCATGATTTTCAGAGGACGGATTTCTACACCATTTTCGTTGGGCGCGGATTCATTTCGTCGTGCAGCGTAGCGATTCAAAAGTAAACCGGGCGCAGTGCCTTGAGTGAATCGAACTCTGCCGACTGGGCAAGGAGGAGGAACGTACGATGGCTAACAAGTCACTATTCTCAAGCATGAAGGCGTTGCTGACCCGGGCCCCGGTACACAACCCGGCCGGCGGGCCGGCCTATGCGCTCGAGCCGAAGCATGCGCTGGCTCAATTCGCGGCTACCGGTTGCTTTAACGGCACCTATTACGCCTCGGCCGAGAACCAGCTCGAGACTTTGAAATCGCTCATCGCACAGGTCAACGACAATGCGTTCCTGGCGAAGCTCGCGGTTTACAGCCGTGAACGTGCGTACCTGAAAGATCTGCCGGCCGCGTTGACCGCGGTGCTCTCGGGCCGCGACACCGTGCTGTTCCACCGTGCGTTTGATCGTGTCGTTGATAACGGCCGCGTATTGCGGACTTTGTTTCAAATGATTCGTTCAGGACAGTTCGGTAAGCGGAGCCTGTCGAGCTCGTTGCAGCGGGCGTTTCAGCGTTGGCTGAATACCGCTTCGACCGAGAAACTGTTGTCGGCCTCGATCGGCAACGATCCCGCGCTGCGCGACATCCTGCGGTTGGCACGACCAACTCCGCCGGATAACGAGCGTCGGGCGTTGTTCGGCTGGCTGACCGACAAGGAGGTGGCAAAGTGGTCGCCGGCCGCTGAGGCCGATCTGCCCGAGCAAGTTCGTTTGCTGCAAGCGTTTCGGACTGCCGAAACTGCCGATCAGCAAGTGAAACTCTTGGGTCGACTGCGTGCTCGTTGGGATCTGTTGGCCGATGCCGCCCAGGGACCGCAGGTTTGGAGCGCGATGGCCCGGTCCATGGGACCGCAAGCATTGCGTATGAACCTGAACACCCTGAAACGGCATGGCGTGTTTGACGATTCGCAGATGGTGAAGTACGTGGCCCAACGGCTCGCGGATGAAACCGAGATTCGTCAATCGCGTCAGTTCCCGTACCAGTTCTTCGCCGCATACTTGAATGCGTCGGAGGAAGTTCCGCAGCTCATCAAGGCCGCGCTCCACCAGGCGGCCGAGATCGCTTGCGGTAACATCCCTGAACTGCCGGGACCGGTCGTGATCGGTCTCGACGTGTCGGGTTCGATGCGGTCTCCGGTAACGGGTAACCGTGGCCGGGGAGCAACCAGCAAGGTGCGTTGCGTGGACGTGGCGGCCCTAGTGGCAGCAGCGCTCCTGCGACGCAATCCCGACAGTCTCGTGGTGCCGTTCGATACTCGGGCGTTTGATGCAAAGTTTGATCCGTCAGACTCGATTTTGAGCTTGGCGGAACGACTCGCGCAGTTCGGTGGTGGTGGTACCGACTGCTCGTTGTCGATCCGCAAGGCGAACGTGGACTATGCCCAGCGCAAGTTCGCGGGCGTCGTGTTGGTCAGCGACAACGAAAGCTGGGTCTACAACGGTCGACCATTCGGCTACGGCTCGAATGGTTCCACTGGCGTGCTGACCGAGTGGCAGCAATTCGTGAAGAATCAAGTGCGACTGCAAAGCGTCCAGTCCGCCCAGCCGCGCTTGATCTGTATCGACTTGCAGCCCAACCGGACCACGCAGGCCCCCGAGCGAAGCGACATCCTGAATGTGGGTGGCTTCAGCGACGCGGTGTTCGATGTGATCACCGCATTTCTGAGCGACGATTCAGGGCGTCACGTCGCCGCGGTTGAAGCGATCGCGTTGTAACGTGTGCCCCTGCTGGGTAACTCCAGCGGGGGCATTTTTCTTGTCGCCACGCAACTCCTCTCGCGGGAGCAGCTTTGTTCCATCCGCACGGCATTGGCACTATCGTGATCCGGGCAGGCTCGGTCAACGCGCTCGTGAGCCAATCTCGAATAAATCCGGAGTGCCGGCGTGGCTGACACCGACAAGCTCGGTTGCCCGTATAAGTCGCAAGATCGTTGCAGTTTATGACGCCGCGCCTGTCCGTCGATAGCGGCAATACCGCCGCTTTCGGTCGGTTGTGGATTCGTGAGCGCCGCGCTAGAATGGAGGTCTCGGCTCCTTTCGCATCTGACCCGCAAACTGGGAAATCCTCTGCGCATGAGCGAACTGCACCACGAATGTGGCATCGCGGCCGTCTACCACCTGCCGGGCGAGGCGAGCCCGATGTGTCCCGACGCCGGCCCCGACGAGATTTCGCGGCTCATTCCGCGGATGCTGCTCGACATTCAGAACCGCGGCCAGCTCTCGGCCGGCATGACGGGCTACAACCCCGACCGCCGCTGGATTTTGACCACCCATCGCGACGTCGGCATGGTCAGCGAGGTGTTTCGGCTCAACCACAAGGGGAAGGCCGAGGCGGTGATGAAAAAGACCGTCGGCCGCGCCGCGATCGGCCATGTGCGCTACGCCACCTGCGGTGCCGAGGACCGCAGTTATGCCCAGCCGTTCGAACGCAAGCACATTCAGAAGGGCAAATGGTTCTCGTTCGGTTTCAACGGGCAACTGGCCAACTACACGCAGCTCCGCGAGCAACTGCTGGCCACCAGCGACAACCATCTGACCTGCGACAACGACACCGAGATCATCATGCATGAGCTCGGACGGGTCATGTCGCTCGAAACGCCCGAGCGGCAGATACCGCTGGCCGAGGTCTGGCGTCGCGTGGCACCGAAGCTCGACGGAGCATACAGCCTGGTCATGCTCAACGCGATCGGCGAGATGCTCGTGGTGCGCGATCCGCTCGGCATCAAGCCGCTCTGTTGGGCCAAAGAGGGGAACCTGTTCGCCACGGCCAGCGAGAGCGTCGCGTTGCTGAACCTCGGCTTTCGGGCTGAGAGCGTCAAGTCGCTCGGCCCCGGCGAGTATATCTCGATCACCGCCGATGGCACGTTCAAGATCGATCGCTTCGCCCCGGTCCGCTCGCCGGCTCACTGTTTCTTCGAGTGGATTTACTTCGCCAACGTGGCGAGCACGATGGATGACCGTGGCGTGTACATCTCGCGTTCGCGGTTGGGTGAAGAGCTCGCCCGGCTCGAGACGGTGCCGATCGACGAAGACACGATCGTCGTGCCGGTCCCCGACACCAGCAAAGCGGCCGCGGATGCCATGGCGTACAAGCTACGCGTGCCGAGCCGCGAAGGGTTGATTCGTAACCGCTACTCGGGCCGCACGTTTATCGAGGGGAAAGCGAGCCGGCGTCAAAAGGCCGAGGCCAAGTACACGCCGCTCCGCGAGGTGCTCGAAGGCAAACGCGTGCTGCTGGTCGAGGATTCGATCGTGCGGTCCACCACGATGCAGGTGCTGTTGACCCGGATCCGCGAGCTGGGCGGGGCCCGTGAGATTCACGTCCGCGTCGCCAGTCCGCCGATCATCGCGCCGTGCTTTTACGGCATCGACATGTCGACGGTCGGCGAGTTGTTCGCTCCCAAGTTCTTGGATCAAGGCCTGCTCACCGAAGCGGCGCAAGACAAGATGGCCAAGCAACTCGGCGCCGATTCGCTCCGCTATCTGCCGGTCGATGCGATTTCCCGCGCGATCGGGCTCAAGCCGACCGAGTTGTGTCAGGCGTGCATCACCGGTCAGTATCCGACCCCCTGCGGCCAAGAGCTGTATCAGATTGCGCTGGACAACACCGGCAAGAGCGGCCGGACGTATGAGACCGCGACGGTATAGCGGAAGTGCGGAGTGGCGAATTCGGAGTGCAGAGTTCAGGCTGCACTGCGACGAGTTAGGGGACTTTGATCGTCGGCGCACCGCTGAGGTAACCGAGCGAGACGAGGAACTTGTCGACCTGGAGCAGCGTCTGCTCGGTATACGGCGACTTGTTGAAGAACCCATGCGCTTGGCTGGCCGTGGTCACGAGTTCGACGCGAATGCCGAGCGGCTTGGCGGCGTTCACGAACTCCTCGCCGTGGCTGATCAACTTGTCGTCGGTGCCGAAGAACATGATCACGGGCGGCGTCTGCTTCGTGACATGCAGCGTGGGCGAAATCTGTTTGGCAAGCGCCACGTCGTTGTGTAGCCGCTCGACCGCTTGCGGAATCGAGGCGACGTTCAGCGCCGGATTGAACAGCACAAAGGCATTCGCGGCGCACGAGACGCTCGCGTTGGCGTCGTCAACCTTGAGCGGTGGCGAGATGCCGCACGTCGCCGCAAGGTGCCCGCCGGCTGATCCGCCCGAGGCGACGATCCGCTGCGGATCGATGCCCAATTCCGCCGCATGCTGCCGCAAGTAACGCACGGCCGATTGAGCATCGCGGACGCATTCGTCGGGCTCGACATTGTGTCGGGTCTTGACCCGATAGTCGGCCCGTGCGGCGACCATGCCGCGGCTAGCGAGATACGCCGCCTGACGCTCGAACTGCTCGACTTTTCCGCCGTTCCAACCGCCCCCGAAGAAGAACACGATCGCCGGGCGGGTATCGGTCGCTTTCCAGTTGGGCGGGTAATGCACGTGCAGTTTCAACTCGGCCTGCGGTGTCTGGCGATAGGTAAGCTGCTTGACGACAGGCGCGTCGTCGGCGATAAGCGTCGAGCCCAGGCAGAGCAGTAGCAGAGTTGTGAGTAAGTGAGTACGTGTAATCACGTAGCGTAACATGGCAGGTTCCTGTCGTTGGGCACGCGGCTCGCGTGCCTTGGGTTGCTACAACGCGCGAGTTAGCGGCGGCAAAGA
>JAEUIL010000756.1 GCA_016794255.1 Planctomycetaceae bacterium
CTGCGTAACGAGTTTTTCGAGATTCACATTCACGAAACGCTCGGTGGCATTCGCGCGGTCTACTCGCCCAACGTGCGTGGCAATCGACTCTCGCAACAGTTGGCGTTTCGCTTGCCCCAGCCGCGACCGCAGCCCGGCGAACTGTGGCGCGATCCCGACGAAGATGCCCAATACTCGGTCATGTGCTGCGACGAACTGCGCGTGACCGGCACGGGCCCGTCGTTCGGCGAGATCACGACCGTCGGCCGACTGATGGACCCGCAGGGCAAGCTGCTGGCGAAGTTTACCCAAGCGTATCGCGTGACCCGTGGGTCGCGTCTGTTGCAACTGCGTGGCACGCTCGACATCACCGAGCAGCCGCGGGCCGACGGTTGGAACTCGTATTACGCTGTGCGTTATGCGTGGCCCGACGCGGCTCCCGAGTTGTGGCGGAGCGTCGGCCTGACCGCGCAACCGACCACGGCCAAACGCCTCGAGGCGAGCGACTTCATCGAACTACGCGGCGAGAAATCGCGGCTGACGTTATTCTCCGGCGGCCTGCCGTATCACCGGTACAATGGCTTCCGCATGCTCGACACGCTCGTGTCCGTCCGCGGCGAGTCGCAAGTCTCGTTCGCCATGGCGATCGGCTTCGACGTGGCTCACCCGGCTCAAGACGCCTGGGCGCTCTACAATCCGCTGTCAGCCGCGAGCGTGCCGAACTCGGCGCTCACGGCGAACTCGACCGGCTGGTGGTTCCATGTCGACGCCAAGAACATCGTCGCCACTCATTGGCAACCGACGATCGTCGACGGCGCGGTGACCGGCTTCCGCGTGCGACTGCTCGAGACCGAGGGCAAAGCGGGCCGCGTGCATCTGCGCTCGTTCACGACTCCCAAGTCCGCCCGGCAGCTCGACTTCACGGGCAACAAGTTGATCGACCTCAATCTCGACGGCGACAAAGTCGTGATCGAGACGAGCCCGTACGAATGGGTCGAGGCGGAGGTGACGCTGTGAGGACGTGCGGAATGAGGAGGAAATGCAAAGGGGGAAGTGCAAAGTGCCAAGTGCAAAATGCAAAATGCAATTTAGGGAGAAATGATCGCGGCCCGATCTCGGCTCCTTCCGCCGCTTGCGACACTTCGCACTCCGCACTCCGCACTCCGCACTTCCCCCGTCATTTCACACTTTGCACTTTGCATTTCTCATTTTGCATTTCTTCCGCATCATGATCGTCGCCATCGACGGTCCCGCGGGGGCCGGCAAAAGCACTGTTTCACGTCAACTGGCTCGACGGCTCGGGTTCCAGTTTCTCGATACCGGCGCGATGTATCGCGCGGTCGCTTGGGCCGCCTTGGAGCGTGGTCACGACTGGAATCAGCCTGAGCGGCTCGTCGAGTTGGCACGAGGCCTTGCGATCGAGATGACCGACACGGGCGTGAAGGTCGACAGTGTCGATGTGTCGCAAGCGATTCGTTCGCAGCGCGTGACGGGCTATCTCAAGTACTCGGCCGACAACGCCGGAGTGCGCGGTATCCTCGTCGAGCGGCAACGCGCCTTTGCCGTCGGGAAGCAGATTGTCACCGAAGGCCGCGATCAGGGATCGGTCGTGTTTCCGCAGGCCGAGTGCAAGATCTACCTCACCGCTAGCGCCGAAGAACGCGCTCAGCGGCGCGTGGCCGATCTAGCCCGCCGCGGCGAAACCGCGAACTTTGAACAAGTGCTGAGCGAACAGAACGAGCGTGATCGCCGCGATATGAGTCGCGCCGTCGGTCCACTGGTACAAGCGCCGGACGCCACGGTGCTCAACACGGATCACCTGACCGAAGCCGAAGTGGTCGACGCGTTGGTCAGTGTGGTCCACGAACACTGTCGTCAATTGGGCCTTGAGCCGCCGGGGAAATAAGCGATGCCCGAACGCTCGTGGCTGGTCCGACTGTGGTACGAGTTCCTGCATTTTCTACTGCGCATGCTGGGCGTGGCGTGGATCGATTTTCGCGTCGATGGCCGTGAACACGTCCCCCGCACCGGCGGCGGCATCTTGCTCTGCAACCATCAAAGCTTTTACGATCCGATTCTCGTCGGCATGGCGACCGATCGTTACATTCGTCAAGTCGCGCGGAAGTCGCTGTTCCGGTCACGGTTCTTTCGTTGGTTCATCGCACCGATGGGCGGCATCGCGCTGGATCGCGAAGGTGGCGGCACCGCGGGCTTGAAAGAAACCATTGGTCGGCTAAAGAACGGCGAGTTGGTCGTGCTGTTTCCCGAAGGGGTGCGGTCGCCCGATGGCGAATTGCAGCCGCTCAAGCCCGGCTTCAGCATCCTCGCCAAACGTGGCAAGGCACCGATCATTCCGGTGGCCGTCGAGGGGCCGTTTGTCGCGTGGCCGCGGCATCAAAAGCTGCCGGGGTTGGCCCCCATGCACGTCGAGTTCGGCGAGCCGCTGGCGTTTGACGAGATTGAGTCGCTCGACGAACCGGCGTTGATCGCCGAGCTAGAGCGTAGAATGCAGGCGTGCCTCGACGCTGT
>JAEUIL010000757.1 GCA_016794255.1 Planctomycetaceae bacterium
GAGCAACGACAGACTTTGCACACCAAACTTCGTGCTGTCGGCCACTACGATCACTTCGCTTGCCGCGTTCATCATCGCCCGTTCGGTTTCGACCAGCAGCGAGTTGCTGTTGAAGTAACCGCGTTGGGTGATCCCGGCCACACTCAGGATCGTTCGTTGCACGCTGATCTGCTCGAGCATGCGGTTGGCATGCGAACCGAGCGCGACGCCGGTGCGGGGGTAAACGTATCCGCCGAGCAGTTCCAGGTAGGTATCGGGGCAGGAGGCAAACAGGTTCGCCACCGGCAACGAGTTGGTAACGATCTGCAGGCGGCGTCCGACCAACAGTCGGGCCACCTCGTAGGTCGTCGTGCCACCGTCGAGCAGCAACGTGTCGCCGTCAGAAACCAACTCCGCGGCACGACGAGCGATGGCTCGCTTGAGATCCCAATGGTTCGGCTGGCGTTCTTCAAAATGCGGCAACTGGGGTGAGCTGCCGGTATAAAAGACGCCACCATGGGTCCGACGCGCAGAACCGGTTTCTTCCAGCAACTCTAGGTCACGGCGCACCGTGGACTCACTGACACCCAATTCGTTGGCGAGGTCGGGCAGAGACGCAAAGCCGCGTACTCGCACGAGTTCGAGCAACCGTGAACGACGCTCTTCCGCCAACATTGGGCATCCGATGCACTAAAGACGATGGAATACTTTCAAAATATGTCATGCGTGTTGCCAAATTGCAACTTAATTCTCATAGGCTGTCCACCCGCGAGAACCGACATTAAGTTATTGATGGGATGGGAGATACGGATCAATGGCCGCCTGGGAATCACGGTATTTTAACGAAAATAAGTCGACTTTTCCGGATGCATTGAAGCTCCAACCGCGCTACATTTCGAGCCAGGCCCCACTCTTCCGACTGGCAAGAACCGCTCAAAGCCGGCCCCGAGGCAGACAAGATGACAACAATCGTGCAAATGTCGAAAACGATTGGCGATATTCTCGCACAGCCTACAACACCAGGATATTCGCTACGAACGTTCGCCGGCCCCGCCGATAGCTACGCTTGGCTCGCGCTCAGAACCGCCGCCTTCGCCGGAGAGACGCCCACGACCGGGATCTGGAATCAGGCGCATTTCCAACGCGAGTTTACTGACCAATGGTGGTGGCGACCCGAGTGGCAATGGTTCGCAAGCGAATCAACTGCCCCTGACCGCGTCGTCGGCTCGGTCACACTCGCACTCCGAGGTACACCCGAGCAGCATGTGGCGGTCGTTCATTGGCTGATGGTGTTGCCCGAGAATCGTCGCCACGGGATCGCTCGTGCGTTGCTCGCCACGCTCGAACAGACCGCATATCAGGCGGGCTATCGCGAATTGCGACTCGAAACGCACGTCAATTGGCGGTCTGCCGTGCGGTTCTACGAGTCCGCGGGGTATCGGCCGATCGAGAAGTAGCTTTCCGTGCGCTCGCGCGTTACAAAGTTGAACGTCACGTCGCCTGCCTCCAGCCCCTTCCCTTCCTTGTCATTCGCGAGCACTGCCATGTCACGCCGACTGCTCCTTGCCGGACTTGTTGTCTCGTCGCTGCTTAACCTTGCCACGGCCGGTGATTGGCCTGCATTCCGTGGTCCGCACGGCAATGGTTGGTCGGACGAAAAGAGTGCTCCGACCAAATGGAGTTCATCGGAAAACATCCGCTGGAAGTTCAAGCTGCCCGACACCGGCAACAGCAGCCCGATCGTCGTGGGCGACAAGGTGTTTGTCACCTGCGCCCAAGAGAAAGGGGCCAAGCGCGGTCTGTACTGCCTCAATCGAGCGGATGGGAAAGAACTCTGGTCGCAGGTCGTCGACTTCGGTCGCGTCATGCCGACGCATGGCACGAATCCGTATTGTGCGCCGACTCCCGCGAGCGACGGCAAGCACGTGGTCGTCTGGCACGCGACGGCCGGTCTCTACTGCTACGACATGAACGGCAAGGAACTTTGGAAGCAAGATCTCGGCGAATTCAAACACATTTGGGGCTACAGCTGCTCACCGATCATTTACAAGAACACGGTCATTCAGAACTTTGCTCCCGGCAAGTCGTCGTTCATCGCGGCCTTTGATATCGACACCGGCAAGCAATTGTGGCGGACCGACGAACCGACCGAAGGCGACGGCGAGAAGCGTGCCGACGGCTCCTGGATGGGCTGCTGGAACACACCGGTCGTCGTCAAGCAGGATGGTGCCGATCAAGTCGTTTGTTTTCAACCGAAGCGAGTCGTGGCCTACAACCCGGTTGACGGCAAGATCATCTGGGAGTGTGGCCTGAAGAATCACAAGGGCGATCTGGCGTACTCTTCGCCGATCATCAGCGATGGCGTGTGCGTCGCCCTCGGTGGCTTCAGCGGCAGCGGCATGGCGTTCAAGCTCGGCGGCACCGGCGATCTCGGCGAAAAATCGCAGCTCTGGTACAAGCGGCTGAATCCGCAAAGCATCGGCACCGGGGTCATCATCAACGGCTATCTTTACGTTCCCGACGCCGGCCCGAACACCATTCGCTGCATCGAGGTGGCCACCGGCAAAGAGATGTGGACCGATCGCACCTCCGGCGGAGCACACTGGGGCTCGATCATCATGGTCGGCGACAAAGCCTATGTGACGAATCAGTCGGGCACGACCGTCATCTTTCGACCGAATCCCGAGAAGTTCGAGCTCATCGCGAAGAACGAACTCGGCGAGCACAGCGACTCAACCCCGGCCGTGTCGAATGGCGAAATCTTCATTCGCACTTACGGACATTTGTACTGCATCGCCGAGAAATAGACGCTTCACGTACGGACCGCAGACATGGTCTCGTAGCCGAACTCGCCAGAGTTCGGGTGGTGTGTATATCGACAGACGCCCGAACTCTGGCGAGTTCGGCTACGGGAGCGCCTTGGAGTTCCGCGTGGGCATGCGCGGCGTTACTTGCTCGCCGGCTCGAACACAAAGTTGCGGTACCACACTTCGCTGCCGTGGTCGGTGAGCATTAGCTTGCCGCGCGGCTGGCGGCTAAAGTCGGGGTGCTCATTGAACTTGCTCGCCTTAAGACGCTTTTCCCACTCGGTATCGCCGACATTGGCGCTCACGATCAGCTTGCCGTTGAGCCAGTGCTCGAAATGGTTCCCCTGCACGACGATCTTCGCCGAGTTCCATTCACCGGCGGGCTTGAGTTGCTTCGACTCATTCGGCTCGTACATGTCGTACAGCGAACCGGAGCTGTTCTTGCCGGCGATGGGCCGTTTTGAGCCCGCGTCGTCGTAGATCTGATATTCGCAACCGAGCACCTTGTTGCCGTACGATCGCACGCGGTATTTCAAGCCGCTGTTGCCGCCGGGGGCAATCTTCCAGTCGAACGACAACGTGAAATCGCCAAACTCCTCGGCCGTGACAATGTAGCCTGTGCGTTTGCCTTCCTTCTTGAGATGGATCACGCCGTCGACCACTTCCCAACCGTGAGTCACCGGCTTGCCGTCGGCCATCACCCAACCGGCGAGCGACTTGCCGTCGAATGGCGGAGCCGGTTCGGCCGCCGCGAGCGAACGAGGTGCGAAGCTCACGACAACGGCGAGCGCAAGCGAACCACAGAGCAACCAAGGCGAGCGAAGCATAGCAGAGTTCCTGCAGGGCGAGCGGAGATCGATCGAAGTATTATGGACTCGGCCGCAGGCGAGTGCCACCCGGGACTGGTGACCCGACCTACGAAAGAGGCGTTACCAGCGCACCGTCACCTTGGTTCCGGGCTGCACGCCAAGCATGATCGCGGCACTGTCGCCGACAATCGATAGTTCCAGAAAACCGCTCGAGCCGATGAGCGCCATCAGCGTCATTTCCGGCTGATCCGAGTAAGTCTTGTAGATGCCGAGGGTCTCGTGCTCGTCGCACTCGATGCGCACGCTCTCGTCGGTCGGCACATCTCGCAGCGCCTCGGCCGAGATGTCCGTGATGAGATTGCCAAACGAATCGACGCTGCGCACCGCGCCTTGAATCTTCCCGGGCACAACGATTACCTCCGGCCAAGCGAGTTCGATCAGAGTTGCGAGGGGTGGGCCGAGCCGGTCGGGCTCGACACCCAAACTTAAATGAGCCGCGACCGGGGCGAAGATGTCTCGCCCATGAAAGGTGTGCGAAACGCTCTCGCGCCACCAACGGGGCTCGGTAAGCTCGCGTATTGTAAGGATCGGCCAGCGGCGAGCCAAGCGATCTAACAATCCATTGTCAGGTGCGACAAAACGCCACGCGCCGATCTCGGCAAAGATGGCTCGGCGCGACGAGCCGACGCCCGGATCGACGACCACTACATGAATCGCACCCGGGGGAAAGGCTTCGACATGATCGGCCAGCGTCCACGCCCCGACGGCGATATTCTGGGGCGGAATGCCATGCGTCAGGTCGACAATCACCGCCGCCGGGTTGATCGCGAGAATCGCGCCTTTCAGCGCACCGACGTAGGGGCTGCCATGGCCGTAATCGGTGGTTAGAACAATCGGCGGCGCGTGCGGCGATGCGGCAGACATGCCGGCTAATTTAACTGGACTAAGCGATGCACGCCAATCACTTCGTGGCGTCGCGATAATGGGAGGCGACGTGCTCGAGCATGGGCCCGTGCAGGGTGCCGTTCGTGGCGAGAATGCTCGACTGCTTCAACTCGAGTGGTTCGCCCAGACAATTTGTCACTGTGCCACCAGCCTCTTCGACGATCAAAATTCCCGCCGCGTAATCCCACGGCGAGAGCTGGTACTCGAAAAACGCGCCGAACTGTCCGCGAGCCACGCTGCACAAATCGAGCGCTGCCGAACCAAAGCGGCGGATGCCATGGATCTGCTGCCGAAACAGATCGGCGATCGCGGCGAGGGTTCCCTCCATCAACTTGCCACGATCATAGTAGAACCCGACGCCGACGAGCGATTGATCGAGCCGGTCATGTGCCGCGACACGGATCGGACGATCGTTATGGCGTGCGCCATGCCCTCGGGCCGCGGTGTACCAATCGCCATAGACCGGATTGTACACCACACCAGCCGTCGGACGACCGCGGTGGCAATAGGCGATCGAGACTGAAAAATTCGGCACGTCATGCGCGAAGTTGTTCGTGCCATCGAGCGGATCGACGATCCAGGCGTGCTCGGCAAGCGTGTCGCCCGAGTGCAGCTCTTCGCCAATCACGACATGGTCGGGAAACGTGGCTTTGATCGTCGCGGCAATCGCCTGCTCGCTTTCGACAT
>JAEUIL010000768.1 GCA_016794255.1 Planctomycetaceae bacterium
GTGCCTTTGGTACGGCCTGATGATTTGCTTCTTCATCACGGGCTGCCATCCGTTCCGCGGCTCAGCGACAATCGAACTCGCTCCCGACGAGATCGCTAAGACGCCTAACGTTGTCGACGGCGCTACGGCTGTAACGGCATCCCCGCTCGCGATCGATGCACTCCGTAACCCGCGCTGGAGCATGGTGACGACACGCGTTGACCGCTCGCAACCGCGTTGGCGGCAGGAGGCGGTCGATGCTGTCTGGTCGACGCCGCACGTTGATCGCGAAGCGTTACTGGCCGCCACGAGCCACAGCGACGCCGTGATCGCCGCCAATGCCGCGATCTGCTTAGCTCGCTTGGGCGACGATCGTGGTCGCGAACGATTGACGCAAGCCGTCGTGGACGTGCAAGTGCCGTTAGAGTTGCGCCGCGCGGCGGTCGACGCTCTCGGACATCTCACCGCTCCGGATTTGGCCGACACGTTGCGTCGACTCGTCGACGACAACGCCGGAGATGTCGATGCGAACGAGCGACGCGGCGTGTATTTGCCCGAATTGCATGCCGAGTTGCTCTATGCGTTGGGCCGCCAAATCGATGCGGCCGGCGAGGCCCGCTTCGCGCCGCGCGGACCACAGCTGGCGCCCGAGGTGAAACTTGCCGCACTCGACGCCTGGTCGCATGGCCCCGTCGCCGAGGTGCCGCAGACGGTCGCCGACTGGCGTGCCGATGTCGATCCGCGAGTCCGCACCCTCGCGATTCAGGCACTTGCTGCGCGACGATCTTCGCAAGCACTTCCCGCGGCTCAAGCCGGCTTAAATGACACCGAGTTGGAGGTCCGCTTGACGGCGATACGCGCCCTCGGCCAGATCGGCACGCGCGAGGCGCATCAGCTCGTCACTCCGCTCGCCACACACTCGGGCGAATTGATTCGTGCTGCAGCGGTCGAGTCGCTCGATATGCTCAGCGACATCGCTGCCGTACGCAAAGCAGCCGAGGACAAGTCGTGGCGCGTACGCTCCGCAGTCGCAGACACATTGGTCATGCATCCACATGCGGACTTCTCGCCGCTCGCACAGACGTTAACGTCCGATCGTAGCCTGGAAGTGCAACGGCAAACCGTACAGGCCGTCACCGCATGGCCCACGCCGCTCGCGGGTCCCGTCTTGCTCGCCGCGATCGAACATTCCAGCTACTCGGTCAAGAAGTTGGCTCTGGAGCAACTTGCCGATCGCTGGTCGCCGGCCCGTGAGCATTCAATCGATCTGCCGCCCGAGCGCGCCGTCGCTTCACTCGCCAAGCTTCGCCAGCAGTGGGCCGACGAACAGGGGATCGTGCCGGAAACAACGGCGGCAGAACCTCCGACGCCGCAAGCCAGCGAGTTGTCCGCGTCGCAGCAGGAAACCGCTCGCGCCGCCTTGCAGACTTTGTCACAATCGGATCTCGACGACACTCAACGTCGCGCCGTGATCGCTCAACTAACCGAGTTGGGCCCGGAGTTGTTGCCGTGGCTCACGACCTTCGATCAAGCAGCGCCGCAAGCGATTCCGTCCGCGGTGTATCACGACGTGCTGCCGAAGCTGCGGCCTGAGTTTCGCACGTTGCTCGAACTTGAGTCGCCTCAGATTACGACGCGCCGCCGCGCCGCCGAACGCTTGGCCGGCCAGGTCGTCGAGTCGCCGCTATCCCCCTTGGCCGTCGAACGTTTGACGCAAATCTTGGAACGCGAGAACGATCCGTCGGTGTGGCTGGCCGTGCTGCGCGCGATTCGCAATCACGAAAGTTCCGCCGGGTGTCGTCTGGCTTACATTTGCATTGGCGCGAATGCCGACGAGGTGCGGCGGATGGCATGCGAACATCTCGCCACGCATCCGGCGCCCGAACACGTGGCGGTGTTGTTGCCCGTGCTCGAAGACGCGCATCCGAATGTCGTGCGGGCTGCAGTTCGGGCATTGTGCGAGCCTGGCCTGATGCGCGATCCACAGCCGCTCGTACGATTGCTCGCGCACGCCGATCGTCGCGTCCGACTCGACGCGGCGAAAGCGCTCGTGCAGATGAATCACGAGGCGGGCTTGGCCGCGATGGAACGGCTCGCCTTCGACAACGACACCGATATTCGCCGTCAGACGATTCAAGCCATGGGGCAACTAGCGCGACCCGAGTTTCTCGCGACACTCGTGCAACAACTCGACGAAGGCTTGGGCATCGGCCAAGCCGCCGAGTTGAGCCTATCGCAATGCGTAGGGACCGACGTGACCCGGCAAGTGCAGACCGGTACGACGGGAGGCGCTGAACGCGTGGCTGCGTGGCGTCGCTGGTGGAGCGAGCAGCAATAGATCGCGTGGCGATCGACGGCGGAAACGTCGCCGCCGACTAGACCAGTCCCTTGCGCACGGCCCACACCGCAGCCTGCGTGCGATCGGTCACGCCGATCTTGCGCAAGATGTGTTGCACGTGCTCTTTGACCGTCTCGTAACTGATGCCGAGCGCCAGACCAATCTCTTTGTTGGTCAAACCATGGGCCAACTGCCGGAGCACTTCGCTCTCACGCTGCGTGAGCGGCACCTCGACATCGGCACTCATGCGCGGCGTCGCCAAAGCGCCGGTCACGCGCCGCAACTCGTCGCGCGTCCAGGCATCTTCGCCCGCTGCGACCTTGCGGAACGACGCGATCAATTCATCACGCGACGCGCCTTTGAGTATGTATCCACTGGCCCCCAACGCCACGGCCTTGGCCACATAAGTCGGATTGTCATAGGTCGATAGCATCAACACGGGCGTGTTGGCCTGCGCCATTTTGATGCGACTGAGTGCCGCTAATCCGTCGGTGCCCGGCATGCGAATATCGAGCACCACCAAATCCGGCTTGTGCTTGGCAGCCAGCTTCACGGCCTCGTCGCCGTCGATCGCCTCGGCGATGACATTAAACTCGGTTCCGGCGAGCATGCTCTTCAAGCCCGTGCGAACCACTTGGTGATCGTCGGCGATCAGAATGTTGATGGACATATGCTTCTCGGCGCTCCGCCAATCTCAAGGATAGGGTGACAGACGAGCGCTCCACGCGGCAGCGAAGAGCCTGCCCCACGCGGCCCGCACCAGGGTCTCAGGTGCTCCTAAACCATAAATCTTTGCTCAATTGCATCGAGTTACAGTTCCAGATGACGGTGCGGAATCACGGACCTAAGCCAGGCCGCATTCCCCACCGACACCCGTACTAATCATATCATCTTACCCCGGTTGATGTAGCAATCTTTCCAAAATGACGGCTTTTTCTCACTCGTTAGACCACCAGATGAGCGTCTCCTGGGCGTCGTAAGATACGGTGCCAAAATAACTTGCGCCAGAATGAGGCGATGGCGACACCATCCCATAGGAGTGTGAGCAACCGCCCCATCACTTCAGGCTGGGTGATTTACCCCATCTGCGGAAACCGGGTGTCTCGTCTTACCGTTGACGATGCCCGCAGCACGGGCAATGCTCACGGGATGAACAAAGCCTTCGTCCGCGAACCGGAACCGACCGACGCTCTGCGCTGTCCTCGCTGTGGTACGTTGGGAAAACTTGTTCCCGCGATAACCCTCGATACACAACTGCGGGCCGAGGCGCGGCAAAAGCTCGGCAGCACGGGCTATTACTGTTCGTTTCCGACCTGCGAGGTGGTCTACTTTGACGCCTTTGACCGTTTTGCCGAATTGGCCGATTGCGAGCGCGTGCCCTACCCTAAAGATCCGCACGCACCCATCTGCGGCTGTCACGGCTTTTCCACCGAGGCGATCGAGGCCGACTTAGCCGTCGGAAGTGTCGAACGCACCCGGGCCGCAGTCGCCCAAGCCAAGGCAAACCAGAGCGAATGTCCCGCAAGATCGCCCTGGGGCGAGTCGTGCATCGGCGAGATTCAGCGGTACTACATGCGTCGCCAAGCCGAGTTGAAGCGTGGACGGTGACGGGAGCAACCGCAGCGATTTCAGCAAATCCGCGGTTCCAATCGCGATCTAGAGGCAGTGATGCCTTTGCGAGATTTCACTTGGGCAGACATGCCTTGGGAACAGGCAAGGGCTAGATACTTTGCAAGGCGCCGAGCGCATACGATATCGCTCAGTTCTTTCGCCTCGTTTGATGCGCGGTCAACTAAGCTGAGAAGTCGTCGATCGCGGGCAACTTTCCGCAGTGTGGTAGTGGTGGTAAGTGGATCGTCAGGAGTCGTCGAAAAGGGTCGTGTCATCGCCTGACGATTGAACCGGATTCGTCCCCAAGGTATCGGAGTTCGTCTGCATGAAGCCTCGCATCTGCCTGTGGATCGTCACTCTGTGTGCGACGGCGTGCCAAACGCTTTGGGCAGCCGATTTAGAGATCACCTCGCCGCGAGATTTTCAGGTGACTCAACGCGCCACGCCGGCCAAGGGACAAATACGCATCGCGGCGCAACTGGCGATCGATGTGGCGACCGATGCTGTAATCGAAACGCGGTTGAGCGCTGCGGGAGCCGCGTCGCAAGCGGCGTGGCAACGTTTCAATGCGAAGATTGCCGACCGAACGATCACGGGCCTGCTCGAAGCACCCGCCGGCGGATGGTGGCGGTTGGGGCTGCGCGTCTCGCAGTCCGGACGGGTCGTCGCCGAAGGGCAAGTCGAGCATGTCGGCATCGGCGAGGTGTTCGTGATCGCGGGCCAATCGAACTCGGCCAATCACGGCGAAGAAAAACAGTCGCCGCAGACCGGTCGTGTCGCTACGTTCGACGGCATGGCTTGGCGTTTGGCCCATGATCCGCAACCCGGCGCGAGTGGCAACGGCGGCAGCTTCTTGCCACCGTTCGGTGATGAAATCGTCAAACAACAGCAGGTGCCTGTCGGGATTGTCGCTTGCGGCATCGGGGCGACGAGTGTCCGCGAATGGCTCCCCAAGGGAACAACCTTCCCCAATCCACCGACGCTGGTCGGTCGCGTCGAACGATTGCCCGATGGTCAATGGTCCAGCAAGGGCGCGGCGTTTGAAATGTTTGTCGCCCGGATGAAGTCGCTCGGACCGCACGGCTTTCGCGCCGTGTTATGGCATCAAGGAGAAAGCGACGCGAATCAAAAGGATCCGACGCGCACACTACCCGGCAATCTGTACCGTGAATACCTGACCCACCTCATCACGGCCTCGCGTCGGGCGATTGGTTGGGAAGCACCGTGGTTCGT
>JAEUIL010000780.1 GCA_016794255.1 Planctomycetaceae bacterium
CACGATGACCACAAGCACGCCGCTACATGCCCTCACCACGCTCAACGATCCCACTTGGGTCGAGGCGGCACGGAATTTGGCGAGTCGCTGCCTCAAGCAACATAGTACGGTCGAGCAACAACTGTCGGCCGCCTTCCGACAAGTCGTGTGTCGCACCGCGGGCGACAGCGAGCTGCTCATGCTCCGCCGAGCGTTCGACAAGCAACTGGCCATCTATCGTGCCGATCCCAAGTCGGCGGGTGCGTTGCTCGGCGTCGGGGCCTCGCCACGCGACGAGTCGCTGCCGGTCGTCGAACATGCGGCGCTGACGACCGTTTGCCTGGGAATTTTGAATCTCGATGAAGCACTGACCCGTGAATGAACGAGTCGCTGCTGCGATTGCTGAACTGTTATCAGGACGATTGTCATGCTGAATGAACTCCAACAAGAAAATATCGCTCGCGTCACTCGACGGCAGTTGTTCGGCTCGGCCGCCAGTGGCATCGGGCTCGCGGCGCTGTCGTCGTTGCTGCAAGGTGCCGAGTCGACCAAGCCTGCGCCGCGTGGTGCTCCCGCCCTGCCGGGCCTACCGCATTTTGCGCCCAAAGCCAAACGCGTGGTCGTCTTTTGGCAGGGGGGCGGTCCGTCGCACGTCGACTTGTTCGACGACAAACCGCTGATGCGCAAGCTGCAAGGGCAAGACATTCCCGAGTCGGTGCGAGGCACTACGCGACTCTCGACCATGTCGGCCAGTTACGGCAAATGGCCGTGCGTCCCGGCGATCAAGCCGCATAAGCCCTACGGCCAGTCGGGCATGATGCTCAGCCAGATGCTGCCGAACGTCGGCGCGATCGCCGATAACATCTGCCTCGTGCGCAGCATGCACACCGAGGCCGTCAACCACGCACCGGGCGTCACGTTGTTCATGACTGGGGCGCAAGTTCCCGGTCGACCGAGCATGGGGGCGTGGCTCAGCTATGGCTTGGGGAGCGAGACTGACAATCTGCCGACGTTCGTCGTTATGACCTCGAGCGACAAAGGCAAGACGTGCGGACAGTTGTTCTTCGACTACTATTGGGGCAGCGGTTTTTTGCCCAGCCGGTTTCAAGGAGTTCGCTTTCGCAACACGGGCGACTTGGTCCCGTACCTTGCCAACCCGCCCGGTGTCATTCCGGCGTCGCGTCGCGCGCTGCTCGACGATCTGGCCGCGATGAACGCAGCGCATCTGGCCGACTACGGCGATCCCGAGATCGATACCCGCATCGCCCAATACGAGATGGCGTTTCGGATGCAGACCAGCGTGCCCGATCTGGTCGATTTCTCGAAAGAATCTCAGGCCACGCTCGATCGCTATGGGCCGGATGCGCTCAACAAAGGGACCTATGCCAACAACTGCCTGATCGCGCGGCGATTGCTTGAGCGTGGGGTGCGGTTTGTACAACTGATGCACAGCGGTTGGGATCAACACGGCAATCTGTACACGCAACTCGAACAGCAGTGCAAAGACACCGAAGGGCCATCGGCGGCACTCGTGCGCGACTTGCAAGACCGT
The DNA here is from genome assembly GCA_016794255.1 of Planctomycetaceae bacterium. GTDB lineage: Bacteria > Planctomycetota > Planctomycetia > Pirellulales > PNKZ01 > JAEUIL01. The sequence continues at coordinate 1,532 of JAEUIL010000780.1, forward strand.
GGCATGCTCGAAGATACGCTCGTCGTGTGGGGTGGCGAGTTCGGTCGAACTCCGTTCGGACAAGGCGACCCGGTCAATCCGAAGGGGCGTGACCATTTTGGCAAAGCGTACAGTTGGTGGCTCGCGGGAGGCGGTATCA